>JAREAI010000196.1:0-5336 GCA_029240435.1 Nitrososphaeraceae archaeon
TTATCTTGGATTACAGGATATTTTATGCCAAACCTTTCTACCGCTGCCTTTACATTTTCAATATTCTTTTCAAATTCAAACTCAGGTGCATGGATTCCGACTATGACTAAGCCCTTATCTGCATATTTTTCATTCCAGTCAACAAGGTATGGAATAGTTCGAATGCAGTTAATACAGCTGTACGTCCAAAAGTCTACAAGTACAACTTTCCCTTTGAGGTCTGAGAGATTTATTGGCTCGGTGTTTATGTATCCTGTGATTTTATCAAACTCAGGAGCCTTTTTGAACTGTGACTTATCAATCGAGAACTGTACCTTCTTGATAGTTGTCTTCGTTGTATCATTGTTATCTTGTACTACTTGTATTGCAGGAACAAAATTTGTTGTTCCTCCTCCTTGACCAGATACTAATTTATTAAGTTCAGGATTATTGAAATATACAGCAAAGCCTACAATTAAAGATACCACTCCTATCGCCATGATTAATGCACTAAGATTGTCTTTGTTCATCATTCAAAATCCTCTCTCAAAATTAATCAGTTCGTTTGCTAGCGGAAAATTCCCTAGCAATGATAATTGATTTGTAAACACCAATATTCCAAGTATAATGAGCAGCGCACCCATCGCAGGATTGAAATATTTTAGATACTTTACAATTTTTCGGATTATTCCAGTAGCTTGGGAGAAAAAAGCCCCTGTTATCAAAAAGGGAATCCCAAGTCCCATGGCATATGCTAACAATGAATTATAAGCTGCCCCAGGAGCTGTGGCTGCCAAAGTAAATGTACTACCTAAAATAGGGCCGACACAAGGAGTCCATCCAGCTGCAAATGCCGCCCCGAAAATAAAAGACGTGATATAGCTTGTCTTAAATCTTGGTATTTTAGTCATTTTTTTCTCAAAATTTAAAGTTCTTAATTTTGTAGATAGAATGAGATACGCTCCAAACGAGACAATAACTATACCTCCAAGTGATTGTAATGTGCTTTGAAATCCGATTCCAACTGTAGAAAGCACACTGTTTAAAATGACACCAAGTACAGCAAATATCAGTGAAAAACCAAGAACAAAATATACGGTATTGAGAAAAATATTAAGTCTGGTTGACTTTCTAATTGTTAATGTATCGCCTTTAAAATTACTATTAGTTTCTGAACTTTGAACTTCATTTATGGTAGTTCCAGAGAGATAGGAAATAAACGCAGGCAATATCGGAAGAATACAAGGTGAGAAAAATGAACCCGTGCCTGCTAGTGCAGAAACTAGTATATTTATTTCTACCATGAATAGCACTTTTGTTAATTGATCGGATTAATACTTATTTCCAAATCATATCCATATTGGATCCAATTCATGTTTCATAACGTTATCCAAGTTCTATAGCAAAGTAATTCTCAGTAATACTGATAATCCAGCTAATTCAGCTATATGTATAGCCAAAAAGTAAGGAATTAACGCTTCAGCATATAATGGTTCCATCATAAAATATCCATATACTGCAATTATATTGTGCAGCATTAATAAACCGACGAAAAGTATTAGACCTATGGTAAATTTGGCCCTACTACTCTTGTAAACTCTTACATATAGTACAAGTAATGCTATAAGAATCGCTATATTTGCTAATGCGACTATCGCATTGGCAATAATAAGAGGCTCCAAGTTAGTTAAGGAGAAGTAAATTAAATTCGCTTATTTACTTTTATCCATATCTATTCCAAATCAAGAAATGCGGTAAGATGATAGTTTCTAAGCTAGGGCCTTTTCGTAATCATTTGAGACCTTATTTCATTGAAAGCATCAATATTTGCTTCAAGATAATTGGAAATAAAATACAATACCCCATATTTCTCTCCAATTTTATTAACTATATTATTCTTCTCAAGAACAGAGATATGGTGTTGAATCGCTTTGTAATCAAGTTTTAATGCTTCTGCCAGCTGGTTCATGTTATACGGATGCTCTTTTAGTAAATCAATAATTTTGGCTCTGTTTATGCCACCCCTAGAACCAGCAAAGAGATACCATAGTATACGCTTGGCATTAGGGTCTGGCATTACCCCATTGTATGCAAGATTCAATATAAAAAGTAGGCAAGATCACATAACTGCTTTACTTTGAATTGGTATTAATATGGATATGATTTGGAAATATATTGATAAGCTAGAGGCCCTGTTTCTAGTTTGCAAAGAAAGATGAATAAGATAAACAACATTATAAAACCGATATTGAAAAGACAACTACTAATCATAGGAATTGGTGTCGCTCTATATTTTCTAATATCATATTTCTTTGGGTTTTTAATAGGGTTCATGGTTAATACTTTATTCCTTGTTTGTTTCATGTTCCATATTAGAAGAATAGATAGCAAGAATCACAGAACTAATCTTGTTAACTATAGAAGAGCTGCAAATATTGGTAGACTTCCAGCTGATGAAACAGCAAGACTCAAGTATATTTGTTTATATTGTGGTGCAGAAATTTGGGATAGACAATGTAATCAATGTGGTTCCAAAGTTCGAAAGCCATTATTTTAGACTATATATTGTTGGAGATTGGAACAATGCGCAAACGTTCTAAAGTTGCAGTTATAGTTGCAATAGCAGTTATTGTAGCAGGTGCAGGGGCGTTCTACCTAGTATCTCCATTATTTATTTCGACTCAGGTTAACGAGCCTCTGCCTACAAGCATATTGCAATCAGAATCATATCAGAGATTTCTATCGATGAATGAAGAAGAAAAAACGCAGGCAGCAAAGCAAATGAGTCCCCAAGAAAGAGATACAATAATGACTGTAGCAGCAAGGATAAATAATAGCATAGACGAGTCAATGGATCAAACACTAGTGCAACAGCAACAACCACAGAATATTACAGCACTAACTAATACTACACCAAACATATTGAGAACAGGTTCTTTTGTAGGTGCTGGAGATGGAATACATAATGCAGAAGGAATGGCAAAAATAATTCCACTACAAGATGGGAGCAATATCCTAAGATTGGAAAATCTACGAGTTACTAATGGACCTGATCTTTATGTATATCTTGCAACAGACAAAAGCGCTTCAGACTTTGTAAGTCTGGGAAAATTAAAAGCTAATAATGGTAATCAAAATTATAATATACCTTCCGAAATAGACTTGACTAAGTATGATACTGTACTAATATGGTGTTGGCCTTTTTCTGTTCTCTTCGGTAGTGCTGAGCTTGCGGTTACTTAGTAATTAAGACAGGTGATCTATAAATTGAGTCTATCAGAGAAGGTTTTGAATACTATCTGACATTTGAACAGCATTAATTACTTACTTACCAGTTCCACAAGCTGAGAAATGACAATCTTGATTACTTCATGAATTATGTATTGTAAAACGAATTGTCAAGAAAAATAAAATAGGAAGCGTTGTTCCCTAAACTGTTGGTTGTGATGACAGTGGTTGTGAGCCAGTATTCACAGCATTAGGAGTAGTAGGGTCTATTGTAGTTGCTGCACCACCTTTTGTAGGACAATTAGCATCACTACCTGCTTCAGCTGGTTGGTTACCGATACTTCCAACCAACAAAATTGAACTTACTGTTATAACTGCTATGGTAGCTAGGAGGATAGTCTTGTTACTCATTCCCTATCATAATCCCTAGGTCCTTAATAAAACTAACCTCTACCTTTCCTACAAATTTTTACTCAATGCAAGTTAGATGCCCTCGTGCGACCAGCGAGAGCTATCATGAGGATGCTGCTAAATAAGAAGATAGCAATAAACTAGAGGTGTATGTGGCATAGAATGTTGAAGTCAGCATGTACTAATACTATATTATACTATATTGCACTATAGCCCTTCTGGGAAATCATATTTTGATGGTACAGACTCTGGCGGTCTACCATATACTATTGCTATTTCATCATGTCTTCCAAGAGGAATCTGTCCATATTCTGTTCCGTCAGAAACTTTCTTGCCATTAATATATACACTTAAGGTCTTGTTATCCTCAACTATGTTGTCAAATATCTGATTATTGCTTAACTTCTCCCCCCAGATGTGAAAGAATTGCCCAAGTGTAAAAGTTCTGTTTTCAGGTGATTCTATATGTATAACTCCACTATCCTCGTGGGTATGCATCCAGTATAGACATGTATTGGGAATTATTCCTATATTGGATGGAACTATAAACTTCTCACCATTGATAAAAATATCAAGATGTGAATGTATATGAAAATTAGAGTATTCTCTCTTCTCACATTCAATACCATCTAAAGTCAATGAAGATAGCGAGGCGGATGCTGATAGAAAAGAGTAATCCCCAGGCAATGATAAAATCCATGCTAGACTCAAAATGGCAGCAAGGACTGCTAATGGTATCCCAATGTTAGTCATAGTCTACCTTTCTATAATTTTATAGGCCTTATAAGAAAGTGTTGAATACTGTTTTATATAATCGATTTCGTCTTGTACGTAACATTATTGAATTAGCTAGTTGTGGAGATTCAAAGTTGTTTAGCTATCTTGTAGCAAGGGAATTATTGGAGTGACTCGGAGAGTATCCAAAATGGTTGTCTAGTCCAATGATAGACATCCTTAGGATAATAGGATATCAATACTCTCCGAGCTATATATGTTAGGTAGACTTATGATATAAATAGGGTCGCAGGAGACTCAATATATTAACCTAAATGGGAATTAACTAAACAAATGAGTCAAGCCAACCTGCGGTGGGAATGATCTTACCAATTAGATCTTTCCTACGGCAAGATATAAACAAGGACGAAAGATGATGACTAGGTCACATCTGCAGTGGTTTTCTTTTCTCTGTTTTTATGAGGATCTTCAGCATTTGGTCTTGTATCATGTAGCTTGTCATAATTTGCTTCATAACCTGCACAACATCCGTGAGGGGCTATGACATCTGAGACTTTTCCTAAAACATCAGGACCACTATCTTCTACAAGCATACATTTTCCACCGCTCGCACTAATCCAGTAAATACAGTTGTAACAGAAATAACCTTCGTGAAGATTTGAATCATCAAACTTATCATATTCAATATATGAAGCCTTTAACTTGCTAAACTTCTGGAATTTGCTTAAATTATCTACTGCACCTACTGCTTCCTTTATTTTCTCACCTATTTTTGCCATCTCCTCTATCTCCCACTTCTTAACATATTATCGTGCTTCCTCTTCGTTGGGATCCCAGAGCGTACAAATGCCATGTGGCGCAATCATCCCAGATTCTTCTCCTCTTACGTCAGGACCGGTGTCTTCCACTATTGCACAATGATTATCTTTAATAAAATATACACAATTATAACAAAAGTATCCTGTATGTAAGTCTGCGTTCTT
>JAREAI010000197.1:0-5334 GCA_029240435.1 Nitrososphaeraceae archaeon
ACGAACAATGACGAAACTAGCCCTACTGAGCAATAGATGAAGTAGATCTTGAGTTAGGAGTTTGTCCACCATTTCAAGGCTGATAATGTTACTTGTTATCCTTATTTTATTTAGAAGATTCTGTCTCTCTTTTATTTGGTTTCTATTTAGATTATAACCATGGCACTATCTTCTTTAGACGTTTCTCATAAGTCATATGCATTCCTATCCCACCCTATAATTCACTATTGCAAATATTGATACAATAGTCATCAAAGTCTTCAATTCTATCTTTGAAAAATAGCATTACCATATAATTAGAATTAAGCATAAAATCTTACTCTGTAAAAAATCTATTAAATGTGCAAACTTCTGAATAAGCACTTCATTTCAAAATTATGCTGAATTTTATATATAAATATTGAGCGGCACAGCAGTATGTCGCTCAAATTAATATTGATAGAAAACGGGCCACATTTCCCTATTAGTGTTGCGTAACTAACAATCACCATGTTGAAATTATCTAAACGATACGTAGTTTCTTCTTATTGTATAGTATAAAGTATTTAATCTAATCCAGAAATCAACTATGATGATTATTATGAAATATGAATAAAACTTCTTTAACCTTGAAATCATGTATTAAAAATGGTACCTCACTCTCTACATTAGATATAATTATTATGAAATAACATACATTCACCTTTTTTCAAATTCATATCTATATACATGTCATAAACTTGATAAGTGGCTAAATGGTTTTCATAGTCACATTGGTTCACATAGAAACTACCTCATCGCTTGAGAGTTTTAGAAAGTTTATCATTGTTAGTACATGCAGATCATTTATTCCTGAAAGTTATCTTCGAGATTTAGAAGTATTTCCAGAGCGAGAAGAAGGTCCTGGAGCAATCTATATTGAAGCAGCCGATAAAGTGACATTGAAAAAGGTACGTGAAATGACCTTTGTAAATGCTAAAGAAATTCTTGGAATAATATATTCATCGAAAAGTGGCAATACTCAACTTAAATGGAGACAGACCAGAAGAAAATCAGGCAGGGTACAAGGCGACGCTTCAGCCAATGCACTAGTAAATCTAGTAGAATCAGGAGTATTAACACAGGAATGGGTCGCTAATTATCTAAAATCGACTCAACCTAAAGAAGGAAGTAATACATCATCTACAACTTCAACTTCTTCCTCTTCTCATTCTTCTTCTTCTGTAACTAATGAAAAAACAGTGTAAAATATGACGAGAAAGAGCAAAGTATGATCTAATGATTATTAAAGAAGCAAAAGAATCTTCTGGCAAAGCTTATTTTGTTATTCCAGAAGATGCAGATGACCTTCTTACTTTAAGAAGGATAATAGAAAATGGAGATTACGTCTTTGCCGACACTACAAGAGTCATCAAAAAAGTGAAAGAATTTGCTAGACCTGATAAAGGAGAGAGAATTAAAGTGCGAGTTTCAGTTAGAGTTGAGAGCATTAGCCTTGATGACATTGTAGATAGACTGAGGATAACAGGCATAATAACAAACACTGATAATGAGCTTGTACCTAGAGGAATACATCATTCTCTGACAGTACAAGTTGGTGACACAATCACAATTGACAAGAATAGAAAATGGAATGACGTTGAGACAAACATTTTGAAGAGATCAGGCAATAGCACAAATTTCATCTTAGTTGCAATCGATGCACAGGAAGCGGCTGTAGCGAAGATCTCCGGTACCCATTTAAAGATAATTCCAAATATCTATTCAGGACAGAGTGGTAAGCGCTATCAACATGCTGCAAAAAACAATCCTAACATAGAAATTTTCTTCGATGATATTGCCAAAACAATTCAAAGTATGTTTTCAGCAGCAGAAGAGAATAACAGTACAATAATAATATTTGGTCCTGGTGAAACCAAACGTAGGTTTTACAATTTACTTGTCGAGAAGCATAAATTAGAAAAAGGCAAAGTGTCATTAATAGATGGTGTAGATGTCGCCGGAGAAGATGGGATTTTTGTTTTTCTACGTTCTCCTGCCATCAAGGAGGCAATGAGCTCAAGCAAATTAGCAACCGTCTCATCTATATTAGATGATATAATGCGTCTTGTACATAAGGGTGAAGCAAAGTATGCTATGGGAATGCAAGAAGTATCCAATGCTGCATCAATTAAAGCTATAGAATACCTTGTATTCTCTGATTCTATTTTTAAAACTACAGATGAAAATGATGTAGTAAAACTTTTAAATTTACTTGAAAGTCAAGGAGCAAAAAGTTTTGCAGTGGATTCATCTACGGATATAGGATGGCGAGTTTCATCGCTGGGTGGCATAGTGGCTTTACTTCGCTATTCAATTCGATGAGATGAGCCATTGTTTTTTTATTGATTAATACAATTCTAACAATTCTATTATATTTAATTTTTAATTTTGCTTTTTGTTGTTGTTGTTGTTGTTGGTTTTGTTATTGTTGATCCTATCATCCATGATAGATATGCCTTTGACACATCGCTCATTTTTAATTCCACTATTTCTGGTACTTCATACGGATGGGTATTATTAATTTCGAACTTTAACTTATTTGCAGTTAAATTTGTTGTTTTGAATAAGGCAATAAATTCCTCTTGATCTTCAAGTTTATTTTTCCACGAGTACAAAGATCTTACCTTTGCAAAATTTACGCATGCACAAAGTTTTTTGCTAGCAATCATCATTTTAGCCACTTTGACAACAGATTCTTCATCTGGATAAGTCGATATAATTAACACACCATATTGTCTCCTTTTTTGTCTATTCATTATTTGAAAAGTTAATTTGATGTGATAATATATATAGACTAGACTATTTGATAACGGTAGTATTGCTATTAAAGTATGCCAGATTTTTTAGATATTATAGCCACTCTTTTATGTATTAATTCTTGATTATATCTAACTAATTCCAAAATTATTATCTTACGCTTACAAACATATTTTTTGACTGAATGATTTCTTTATAGTGGTCTACTATTGGAATTGGATAATCTATAATTTGTAAGGGTCTTTGTTTGTCCAAATTATGAATTAATCTAACTGGAACATCCTTCAATTCAGTTACCCATTTCTTTATATATTCACATTCCGGATCAATTTTTTTCTGTTGTATCCATGGATTAAATGTTCTTAGATAATGTTGAACATTACATCCAGTAGAAGCGGCCCATTGCCATGAACCATTGTTAACACAAGGATCGTAGTCGACAAGTTTCTGAGCAAAATATTTTTCTCCACAGCGCCAATCAATATGCAAATCTTTTGTTAAAAAAGATGCAACGATCATCCTTAATCTATTAGACATAAAACCAGTTTTGTTCAATTGACGCATGCCAGCATCAACAATTGGGAATCCAGTTATGCCATCGCACCATATCTTAAAAGCTGTTTTATTATTATCCCATTTTATTTTATCGTACTTTTGATGAAAGGCCTTTCCAAAAACATAAGGAAAATGATGTGCTATATAAGTAAAGAAATCTCGCCAGTATAGCTGTTTTATTAAAAGATGATCTATTCCTAGCTGATTTTTTATGCAATGATATACTTCTCTTATAGAGCAAGTTCCAAACTTTATATGTGCGGATAATCCTGTAGTTTGTTGTTTTGCAGGATAGTCTCTTTCTGATGGATAGTCTTTAAATCTGTTCAAATTCATAAGAATTTTTAGACAATTCTTTCTTCCTCCATGAGTATAAATGTGCTCATTTGGTTTTTCTATGACTATCTTATAGATGTCTTCTTTTTCTACTACTTCAGATTCTATAGATTCAATGTAAAAGTTATTTTCGTTGTATGCATAAATTTGAGGAGAATTTATAGGGAAGATAATTGATTTTTTTAGAAAAAAAGAGAAGATCTTGAAAGGTTTTCCATTATCGTCTATGACAAGTTCTGGTTCATTGATTAGAGAATCTGCATATTGATAATATGCTACATTGCTTTGATAACAAATTTGGGCAATACAATTATCTCTTTTTTTACTAAATGGTGTATAATCCTTATTGATATATACGGCATCAATTTTCTCACATGATATTAACTTCTTGACAACATTTTCTTGTTCTCCATAAAAGAGATACAGTCTACTTTGATCGTTATGTTTTAACAACGACAATCGGCTATCTAAATCCTTTAGGGATTCTATCATAAACTGTAATGCATTATTACTTTTGTATTCATTGTTCTTGCTTTCTACTTGCCTCGGATCTAAGATGAAACAGGGAATAATGCATTCTGATGATTTTAAAGCGTTGATTAATGCAGTATTATCTTCAAGGCGCAAATCCCTCCTAAAAATAAATAATGATTTTTGATATTCCTTTTTCATTGAATTTATGATTCAATTTAAAAAATATTATACTTTAATGTGTAGGTTGAAAGATAATGTCTATCATGTTTGTCTGTGGTGTAGTAGTAGAAGAAGAAAAAGAATAAAAAAGAATTATAGATGGTGGTGGTGGTGGTGGTGGAGTTACCGTTATGGAAGAGGAACACCAGTAGCTTTTAACTGTTTCATTACATAATTTACCTGTGCAGCTGTAACATTTCCGATAAGTGAATTTTGTGTATATTGTAGCATTGAATTAATAAGTTGGGATATCATCTCTGCATCATAAAATGCATGTGATTCTGAAAGCAGTTCTGCTACTTTTGATACATCCATGCCATTGACGATCTTTCCGCTTGTAATTAAGTGGCCAAACTTTTGGACCGATTCAAAAACTCCAATGTTGTATGCGATAAATGCGATTTTTTCAGGTGGTAAAATATCAAATGATTCCATGATATAACAAAATGTCAATACTGTTACTATATTTTTCTAACTTACATTATTGATAAGAAGATTCTTAAATATCTATCATAGCAGCCGTCAAGGTATAGATGATGAGTTTGCAATTATATGTGCTTCTATAATAAGGTGGTGGACTTGAAGACGCGTACGCGAAACATCAAAAACAAACAAAAAAACAAACAAACAAAAATTACATGACTAGCATATAAAATAGTCATAACAGAGAGTTAATGGATTTCACTATTTTATAGTTAAATGAAAAAACTGATATGATAAATATGTTCCATATAAGATGTTCCAAGGTTGCAGCTTGCGTTTTTTTTATTCGTCTAGAAACTTTAGCCAATATTGATCAGTGGATGAGAAAATAAGATTACTTTTTTTAACCATTCATTAGAGAGCATACAAATATACTTTTTACCTTCAAACTTGCTATAAAGAAATTACGGCAACTCTAATTAACATACACACTAATAATTAATCGAGCAGACCATCAAGCAAACTCCATGTTTGAAAAGTCCTTAAATA
>JAREAI010000198.1:0-5318 GCA_029240435.1 Nitrososphaeraceae archaeon
AACTCATATGGGCTCCATATGATGTATGACATCCACCAAAGGGATCAGGAATATTAGAGACTGGCTTTGCTATGTAATCTTGAAGCCAATCCGGTAGACCAGGAGGGACTTTTCTTAGACCATCCATGTCATCAGAATATGCTATTAATTCCGCTTTGTAACCAAAATTTTCCAAGGCAAGCTTTATACCATAAGCTCTAACTGCATCGCCCATACTTCCTATATGAGGTATACCAGAAGCCCCAAGACCACTTTCTACTCTTATCAAATCTAACTTTCGTCCTAATTTTTTTTCGCGGTTTAAAAGATTATCAGCTACTTTATCAATCCAGGTTCCCTTACCGATTACTGCTTCTGTCGTCAATATTTTAGAGCACCTTTGACACGTAGGGTCCGTTCAAAACATAACCCATTCTTCTATAGTATTCTCTGGTTCCTACTGCACTTATAACAGATAGTTTTTTTACTTTGAATTCATCTTTGGCAATTCTTTCTGCTTCTTGCATAAGTCGGAAGCCATAACCTTGATGTTGATACGAAATATTTCCTTGTTGTTTTTTATTTCCAACGTTTAACATCTGACCATATACGTGCAATTCCCTCACAATTGCAGCTGTATCTGAGTTATCTTCTCCCTTGAGTTCATTTCTATGGGGATAAAAAATTTTTCGCAATCGCAAAAACCCCAATATGACAGATTTATCAAGACTTTCGAATGCCAGAAAAACTTCGTGCCCTTTGGATGCATAGTAATCGATACGATTCATTTTGATCTCTGTATCTAATAGATGTCTTCTTTGTAACCCGGCTTCTCTACATCTTATACAACGGCACTTCAGACCCCTTTCGTTTAATTTCTGTAACAATATTTGTCGCAGGTTTCCGCTTTTAGGACCTGCAATAATATCTTTATTTTCTATCTCTCTTTGAATTCTCATTATTCTAACCCATGGCGGAACCATTTTTTTAACTGCAATTAACACGTCGATCAAATCATCATCGCAATATGCTTGGAATCTTCCATCTTCATGCAATTTATGTAAACCTGTGCCTTGAACTACAAGGGTGGGATAAATCTTCAGCATATCTGGTCTAAATGTTGGATCTTCAAACAATGTACGAAAATCCTCAATATCTTTTTCAACTGATGAATTAGGCAAGCCTGGCATCATATGAGCAACGATTTTGTATCCAGCGTCTTTTGCGATTTGAAATGATTGTCTAACATCATCTAAGGAATGCCCGCGGTTGACTGCGTGATAA
Organism: Nitrososphaeraceae archaeon; assembly: GCA_029240435.1. GTDB lineage: Archaea > Thermoproteota > Nitrososphaeria > Nitrososphaerales > Nitrososphaeraceae > JAJNBK01. The sequence goes on from JAREAI010000198.1 coordinate 1,264, forward strand.
ATTTCTTCGCGTAATGTCTGGACACCAATTTCTATGCGCGTAACTCCAAGTTCAAGCATTAAATCAATATGCTGTCGCTTACCGTAATCAGGTTTGGTTTCAACTGTCAAGCCAACACATCTGATGGATGCATTTTCATTAGCATTAATTGCTTCTTCTAGATTCGAAGATGATCTACTACCATTTAGAGCATCGAAACAAGATTTTACAAATTCTTTCTGATAGTCTAAGGGCATGAATGGAAAAGTACCACCTACTATTACCACTTCTACCTTTCCAAGGTTATGTCCTGTAGAATACAGCTGACTAATCTTGGATTGAATTTGATTGTAAGGATCATAATCAAATTTTTGAGCTGTTTTTGTTACTGGTTCTGATCCTATATAGCTTGGCGGTGTATTATATTCAATTCCTCCAGGGCAATAGACACATCTTCCATGCGGACATCCAAATGGCTTTGGCATCACCGCAACTACTATTACTCCTGAAGCCGACTTTGTCGGCCTTACCTTCAAAAGGTTGCGATATTGACTTTCATCAGAAAGATATTTTATAATATCCTCATTTTTTGGTAATTTATTGAGATGGTATTTTGATGATATCCTTCTTGTAATTTTCAATATGGCTTTAGCTGAAAGATCATTCCTTTGTTGAACTTCTTTAGCTATCGTTTCGCATGCCTGTTCGTAACTAGAAGTCGAAGTAAAACCATATTGTGTTTGCATTGATTAGAAAGACAAGCAGAAGTGAATATTAGTTTTTGTATATTGGTTAGTATACAGTTTTTAATCTCCTCCAGTATAACCTCGTATACAACTTCACAAGTCCGTCTCATTTGATAGAATCGACTGGATGAATCTTTTATTATGCATAGAAAAAGTTGTCTTGAACCATACACATAGAAGTATTCTATAGAATATTATATCTAACTATATGATCAACTTGTAATTAAATCTGTATTGAGAAAGAAGATATTTAAAAAAAATATTTAGCATATCCCTATGATTATATTATAATAATATACTTTCTAACCATTTTTTATAGAAAGGCTAACACTTAGTAACATTTTGAAGAAAAAAGCTCTAACTTTACCGGTATAGTGGTATCGAGGTATTTGTGCTCATGTTGTTTCACTATTCTGTCTATCTACAAACTTATTCAGTAGTAGTAGCCTTGTATATATCCTTGACACCGCGCATAACTTTCTGAGACATTTACTATCAACTATCACTAGAAATTATTTTATAACTCTACATTTCTTCCGTCTAAGTGAGCGATCACCTCTCCTTTTCCTCTCTGATCAACTATTCCTATTTGCATACACTTCATCCTGTGTTTTTCAACTATTGCCATGATCCGGTCAACTGAATTTTTTGGGACGATTATGCAAAATCCTATACCCATATTGAATGTTTTATACATTTCTTTTGTCTTGACATGACCATCCACTTGAATCTGTTTGAAGATCCCTTGAGCATTAGGTAATTGATTCAGGTTAAATCTTACCTTCTTACTTAAACGAGATAATTTTGAAAAAGAACCGCCTGTGATATGAGCAAAGCCATCAACATCTATAATTTGTCCTTCTAAGATCTCCATTATAGGTTTGACGTAAATTCTAGTTGGAATAAGCAATTCCTCACCAAGAGTGCGTGTTACATATTCCGGCTTGTCTTCTATTGAATATTTTGATAGCAAAATTTTGCGAGCTAATGAATAACCATTCGAGTGCAAACCACTACTTTCTATTCCTAAAATTACATCACCTACCTTAATTTTATCTCCTAAAACTAGTTGGGATTTAGAAGTTATACCTAATACCATTCCTGCCAGGTCGAAAGCATTTTTCCCGGGTCCGGAAATTAGATCAGGCAATATCGCTGTTTCTCCACCCACTATTGCTAGTTCAGATTGTTTTGCTCCCTTGACAAGACCTTTTACTATCTCATCTATGAGATTTTCGTTCGAAGACTTTAATGCGATATAGTCAATAAAGGCAAGTGGCTGGGCTCCAATGCATATAATGTCATTGACGTTCATTGCAACACAGTCTATTCCAACAGTATCAAAAGAATCCATCAGTTGAGCGATAATTACTTTGGTTCCCACGCCATCTGAATGAAGAGCAAGAATATTAGAATCTATTTTGATTAGACCAGCGTAATGTCCAAATCCAGAAAGAACCTTGCCTTTTCTTATAAAAGAATGAGTCGAGGAAATTAACTCACCAATAGACTGTTGAGATTTACGAATCCTTTTTAGATTAATTCCGACATCGTTATAGCTAGCATGTTTGTTTGTCAATCTTCTCGACATTGTTTCATTGCCATCAACTTTATTAATGTTAGAAACTGCTAAATTACAAAAGATTAGATAAAGGTAATCAATCTTCTATAGAATATAGGCAAGATATGGGCTCGGAAAATGTCAATCATGAAAAAAACCATAGAGCGTCATTTACCAATACAGAACAAACATTCATTGAGCTGGGTAGTTCTCAAAGATTATCTATATTGTTTAAATTGAGTGTGCAGAATACCAAAATTTCTAGCCTTGCAAAGGATCTAAATGTGACCATTCAGGAGGTTCATAGAAACATAAACAGATTAGTAGATGCAGGGTTGATTCACAAAGGTGCAGAAGGTATTTTTTCGCTCACAACCTTCGGATCGACTATCATTAAACAAATCTCCACCTTTTACTTTCTTTCTAGAAATAAAGAATACTTTTCTGACCATACATTAGGTGAGATATCCATAAAATTTATCCAAAGAATCGGGGCATTAAACAACTGTCAGTACATATCTGGACTAGTTGCTGTTATTGAGTCTTGGAAGCAACTATACACTGAATCTAATGAGTATATTTATGGAATGTTGCCACAGATACCCTTAGAATTAATTGAAACTGTAATATCACGAGTAAAAGAAAGCCACATCAAATTCAGATATATACTCCCACAAAAAGCAATAGTTCCAAAGAAGCGAACTGACCTATTAAAAAGAAGTGGATTCTATGATCTATTAAAAACAGGATTAGTTGAAAGAAAGATGATCGATAGCATACAAGTAGCAGTTGTTCTGAATGAAAAACAAGCCACTGTGATGTTTAAGGATTCAAAAGGACAAATCGATATGAATTCGATGTTTTTTAGTAAATGCACAAGTATAGATAATGGTTTATTCCATGAATGGTGTCTAGATTATTTTAGATCTTGTTGGGAATATTCTAGATCTTTTGATGAAAGTAAATTAACGGAAGTCTAAACTATACCCAAGATGATCGAAAATAGTACTATGATTATTACAATTATAAACTTAAATTCTGAAAGCGTGATAAATCTAATTTAATAGCTGCCAGACAGCCAAAGGAGAAAAAGGGGCAGATTTAAATTATTTCTGTAGAGGGAACAGAATTAAGATATAGAACACGAAAGGATAAGATAATCGCACAAACAATGAATCATGTCAAATATACAACAGAAATCTTTATGGAGGAGAGTAAATATATTATGCGAAATATTGCAAAATATTATGAAATTGCAGAAAGTGTCTGATACTATTATAGATTTTATTGGTAATGAAGTAAAAAAACGTAACGCATATGGAATTGTAATAGGACTCAGCGGTGGTTTGGATTCGTCCGTATCTGCTACATTAGCAGTAAGGGCCCTAGGTCCTCTAGGAGTATTCGGTTTAATATTACCAGATTCAAAAATCACTCCGAAAAGTGACGTAGATGATGCCAGAGAACTTGCGAAGATCCTCAAGATAAAATATAGGATCATTGAAATAGGTAAGACAAAAAGCCAGTTATTCAAGTACCTTCCTAAAGACAAACTAGCACAAGGAAATTTTGCAACGAGATTAAGGATGAGTTTAATATATTACTATGCTGGAATAAGGAATCTTTTAGTCTTAGGTACTTCCGATAAGAGCGAATTAAAGCTAGGATACTACACAAAATACGGAGACGGTGCAGCGGACATCCAACCAATGGCTGATCTTTACAAAACAGAAGTTAGAGAATTAGGCAAGTTTTTGCAAGTCTCTTAT
>JAREAI010000199.1:0-8181 GCA_029240435.1 Nitrososphaeraceae archaeon
TAACAACTTTATATAGCAGATCAGTCAAAATGATATTGACGAACAATGGCACAAATGCCAGCACTAATACCAAAAGAAGTAGAAATCCAACGACTAAAGAAAATCTATATTATGATTGTCATGCTGGGTTCAATCGCAGCATCAGTCGAGGTAGATAACTTTGTCGATGGATCATTGCATCAAACAGCTATCAGAGATAGTGCATTTACACCGGCACATTGGTGGTTATATAGTCACTTCGTTGCTCTGCCACTAGGATGGGGCTTTGTAGCAATGTATGATAGAAGAGTACCAATTCTTAGAGGTCCAAACAACTCTATGAATACAGGTTTGAAAATAACCATTATTGGTTATTTAGCAACCATGTTCACTATCGGAATTAACGAAATGTGGCATTTCTGGTTTGTAGAGGAAATATTCGCAGTTCCTAACCACTGGATGTTCAACATGGGAGTCGTCGTGGCTTTCATGGGTGCTCTTGCATACGTTGTAAGAGTATATGCACGTATGGTAGAACTTGGTGCAGAAACACCAGCAAAGAATCCGTATGTGGCCGAAATGTACAAGCTAGCATTAGAAGGCAAGCTTTACAGTAGATCTATCCCATAAGAGATAAAATCGGTCACTTAAGATTTCAGACTGGTCCAAAAAATTTTTTTTCTTTAATTATTCAAATAATCAAATAACAAATTTTACCATTTCATTAGATTTGTATCATATATCATCTGAATCTGAACATTAGCAATGAGTTACATGTATCATTAAATAACATCTTTCTGGTGTAAAAAAGATACACTGTTTATGGTTATTGTGAAGAGATGAGTAGCAAATTATGTTTGCCCCGTTTATGACATTTACCTTTAGAATTGTATTTGAAAACTTGTTCTGTAAATGCTATCAATAGCAAAATTTAAAAGGGCATGTCTTGATGTTATTATCAAATGACTTTACCAAAAGGATGGGGCCCCGGAGGACCAAAGGAAGGTGCGGGTGGTGGCGAGCGTAGAGATGATATTGAGCGTATGATTGGCCGTAGAGTTGAAAACATGAAACCTGTATATATCTTAGGATTTGCGCTTTGCTGGATAGCGACCGCAGGCGGAGTTTATGTTGGCGTCACAGTTTATCCTTGGGCATATCCGTTACCAAGTGGTATATATGCACTCTCTGTCTTAACTGTAATTGAAGCTTTAGGATTCCTTTTCATTTGGAAGCTAGCAATGGAAAAACCGGTTCGCGCCTAACAGTTCCTCTTTCTATTATCATTTTATTTATTTTTATTATACTATATTTCTAATTAAATAATTATTATTATTTAGAATCTCCCATAAATCTGCAAACTCATTTCAGAAGAATTAAGATTATGCCGTTGCATTTGAATGCGATGATCTGATATAAAATTTTATATATTACCTATAAGAGTAGGTTGGTAATGGTCTGGCTTAGACGTACAACACACTATCTGTTCATTGTTGTAGTTGCTGTAAACAGTACACTTCTGACTATTAATGCAGGCGACTATATTTTCTACACTGATTGGGCTTGGACTTCATTTGTAGTATTTTCAGTTTCGCAATCTACGATGTTAGTTGTTGGAGCAATATACTACATGCTCTTTACTGGAGTCCCTGGAACGGCGACATATTATGCTACCATCATGACAATATATACTTGGGTTGCAAAGGGTGCATGGTTTTCATTAGGATACCCCTATGACTTCATCGCAGTGCCAGTTTGGATACCTTCAGCAATGTTATTGGACTTGACGTATTGGGCAACACGCCGCAACAAACACGCCGCAATAATTATCGGAGGAACACTCGTTGGACTGTCGCTGCCGTTGTTCAATATGATAAACCTTTTGTTGGTAAGGGATCCTCTGGAAATGGCATTCAAATATCCAAGACCTACCCTTCCTCCCTATATGACTCCCATTGAACCTCAGGTAGGAAAGTTCTACAATAGTCCTGTTGCGTTAGGTTCCGGTGCAGGAGCGGTGCTGAGCGTGCCTATAGCAGCTTTAGGTGCTAAATTGAATACATGGACATATAGATGGATGGCTGCATGGAGTAAATGGGACTGAGCTAGTCTCCTTCCTTTTTTTATTTTCAAATTCGAAATTATTATTATCAAGAAACTATTGTCAAATCGTAAATAATAAAAATAGGTTTAAATAATTATTTTTTGATGTTATTTTTGACAGATATTTTTCAATTTTTCAATTGTCAACTCTTAGCTCCGCTAAAAGCTTGTCTATATTAGAGACTGATTTGTTATTCTCATCTGATATAGCTTGTTTAGATGGTGGGTTTTCTATATAGTCAGATACTCTAGCAAGTATTCTCTCTTGATAAGTTGGTATATGTTCATTTTGATAGAATATACCTATAGGTATTTTGTTGCCCCATTCATTTGATTTTTCAATTACCTGTGCCATTTTATCATTAATATCTTCTCCTTCATGTACTATGCCGTCATATCCTGCCTCCTCTATCTTGTATGTTCTTGGGATCTGCTTATTCGTTTCGGGGTTAATATTGTCCAATCCTTGGTACCATTCCTTTGTATTTATGTCGTTATAAGTTGGACATGGTTGCAAAATATCCAAAAAAGCAAGACCTTTGTGCTCAATTGCTTTTTTGATGATCTCTTTTAAATGTCTGACATCGTATGAATATCCTCTTGCAATGAAAGTAAATCCTGCCACTAAAGCAAGAGATATTGGATTAACAGAATTATTCACATTGGGTTGTGTAAGTGACTTGGTTTTCATACCTAATTTTAAAGTAGGTGCAGCTTGACCTTTTGTTAGACCGTAGACTCCATTATTGAATATTATATAAACCATATCTACGTTTCTTCTACCTGCACCTATAAAATGGCCAGCACCAATTCCCAGACCATCGCCATCTCCTCCTACAGCCAATACTTCTAGTTCCGGATTAGACAGCTTTGCACCTTGTGCGAATGGTAAAACTCTGCCATGTAATGTGTGTATTCCATATGTATGGATAAAGTGGGGTGTCTTACCGGAACAGCCTATACCCGAAAATATTGCGGTGCGATGACGAGGAATTTGCATATCGAATAAAGCCATTTGAATAGCATTTAATATGCCAAAATCTCCACAGCCAGGACACCAATCGTTATGTATGTCTGTTTTGTAGTCTGCTAATTTAAGTGCCATTTTCTAACACGATTCTCCTTGATGCGTTTCCATTTATTATATGCATTATAGCATTATAAATCTCACTTGAAGACATTGGCCTGCCATTGTATTTTACAATACTATAGTTAATCTCGCGCTTCAGATTCTGTTTTACAAGTAATCCCAACTGCGATGAATAATTCATCTCAATATCTACCAAGACTATTGTATTGACTAGCATTTTTTCTACTACTTCGGTGGGAAATGGATGTATCAATCTTAGCTGAACAAATTTGATTTTTTTCCCCTCATATGACAATCGATCCATCGCATCTAGAATTGCACCTTTGGTCGAACCCCAACTTATTATTGTCAAACCCATTAATGGGTCAGCTTCGCCATAGGCTAGTGCTTTGTCTTCATTGGATATTTCATTTAAGGCAACATCTAGTTTGCTCATTCGTTTATTCATCATTTTAAGACGCATTTCTGGATCTTCTGTAATATGACCTTCTTCCGTGTGTTCATCTCCTGTATTCCAGAATATTCCATTTTCAGTCCCAAGGGGTATGCGGGAAGAGATCGGATTTTCACTTAACTTGAATCTCAAATAGTGACCAGCAATACCTGTCTCTGTTGATGGAGCGACACTTTCTGATAATTGTCCTCTATCTAGTGTAACTTTATACGGGTCGAATATTTTGCATGTCATTATGCTGTTTGCTATGGCTTTGTCCAACATATGGATGACCGGCGTTTGATATTTTTCTGCGAAGTTGAATGCTTTTATGGTGTCGTAAAAACTTTCTTCAATATCTCCAGAAGCAAAAACAATTTTTGGAAATTCACCATGTCCTGCATTTACTGCAAATAACAAATCGCCTTGTTCATGTCTGGTTGGAAGACCAGTAGCGGGGCCGGTCCTTTGATATAATGAGACAACCAATGGAACTTCATTCATCCCGGCCCATCCTAATGCTTCTGTCATTAGCGAAAAGCCAGGTCCTGAAGTTGCAGTGGCTGAACGCACTCCAGTTAAAGCCCCACCGATTGCCATCGCAATAGCAGCTATTTCATCTTCAGTTTGAAGAACTACTAGAGAACCATTATGACCATTTCTCTGCTCAATTATCTGATTAGATTCTAAGAATTCGCTGTCATCGCTTGCTGGAGTTATGGGATAATATGTTTGAAACTTGCATCCTGCCACGATCTTTCCTAAACCAGATGATTGATTTCCCTGCGCCAGTATCATCTCTGCAGAAGGGTGCCTACATCTTATATTGAACCTGACTTCAGATGGATCAAATTCCGATTTACTATAATTATAAGCATAGTTGGCTACAGAGATATTGATCTCAGCGACTCTGGGTTTTGCTCGAAAAACATGTCTTATTGCTTTTGCCAGTACCTCAGAATCAAAATTTAAAATTGCCATTGATGCTGATAAAGCCATAACATTTACCATTCTTGTAAATTTGCTCAGAGAGGTATCATTGATCTTTTCTGCAAATTCTTTTAGTACCTTAAGATATGGTATCTTGTAGAGCAGAGCTCCATTATCCTTAGCATAATCTAGCATCCCTTGAATAGTCAGTGGCTTACCAGCTTTTTCCAGTATTCTAGATATTCTTTCAGAGGCAATTTCATCAATAGTAGGGACATCTTGAATAGCGGTATTGACTAACTCTGAATCATATATTATGGCTCCGCCGTCTGTTACTTTATCTCCATGTCTAAATACTGTTTCAGCATCAAAGGACGCAAGTATATCGATATTATCAACATGAGATCGAACTGGCTTTTCTGATACTCTTACCGTAAAATAACTGTGTTCACCTTTAATGTTGGAGTAAAATTCTCTCTTTCCAAAGATATGCAAGCCGCCCTGCGCACAGGCTCGTGAGAATATATTAGCTGCAGAGTCCACTCCACTTCCTTGAGCTCCTCCAATAACCCATGTTAAAGAATTAGTAGTTTTTGATATATTCATCTAGATTGATTTCCGCAAAACGTGCTTTTAATGATTTAGAAAAGAGAACGTTATTTTAAATTATTTTTCTTAGCCACCGCCAGTTACGGCATCAAACAGGCAACATTCACAACCATTTAATTCGCCACAATAAGGACATACGCACATACAGGCTTCCAGTGGATTGCCTTGATGATATATTCAAAGTAATATACTTTACAGATTTGGGTTGACAGGAAATCTTTTACATTATTATCAAGACTACTATTAAAAAGAAAAATGAAATAGAGAAGGGGGACAGATTAGATGGGATATAATTTGTTCGCATAATTTTTATTATATGTAGGATGAATAAATGTATTATATAGAGTGTGTTATTATGAGAAATACTTGATTTTTATTTAAAATTATTTGTCATACTCTGCTATATTTTGTCTCATAGGTAATTAATAACAATAATAAAACTAAAACTGAAAAGCGAGAAAAACTAATGTCTATATAGAGCGAACTAAGAAATTAAATCATGACAATATCTCTTGTGGCAAATGAACCTGAGCCCAAGGGCATGAAATTTGGTAAATTAGAAAATACAAAGATCGTTCGAGGCACTACTCTGATTAAACGTGGTTTTGCTCATATGCAGAAACATGGAGTAATAATGGATGTTACTAATGTAGAACAAGCACAAATTGCAGAAGATGCTGGCGCAGTTGCTGTTATGGTATTGGATAAACTACCCTATGATGTGAGAAAGGCTGGAGGGGTCGCTAGAACAGCAAGTGTTAAGGTAATTCAGGATATTATGGATGCTGTTACTATTCCTATTATGGCAAAGTGCAGGATTGGTCATGTTTGGGAGGCTAAAGTACTTGAAGTAGCGGGAGTTGATATGATCGACGAAAGTGAAGTTTTAACCCCGGCAGATGAGGTCAGTCATATATGGAAATGGGATTACACAACACCATTTGTAAATGGAGCAAAGAATCTTGGTGAGGCATTAAGAAGAATAGAAGAAGGGTGCGCCATGATTAGAACAAAAGGCGAACCAGGTACTGGTAACGTTGCTGAAGCAGTCACCCATATGAAAATGGTGAATAATAGTATTCGTCATATTAGTTCAATGTATCATGGTCTAGATAATCAAGGGTTAATTAAGACTGCGAGAGAATTGAACGTTTCATTTCCACTCGTTGAAGAAACTGCACGTCTGGGCAGATTACCTGTAGTAAATTTTGCGGCCGGTGGAATATCCACCCCTGCAGATGCAGCCTTTCTAATGAATCTTGGATGTGATGGTGTCTTTGTTGGTTCAGGTATCTTTAAAGCGACTGACCCGTCTCAAAGAGCTAGGTCAATAGTTCTTGCTACTACATATTATGATAATCCACAGATTGTTATGGAAGCGCAGAAAATGGTTGATGAGAAAAAATCTATGCTTGGACTTGATACAAAGAACCTCGAATTAAAGATGCAAGAACGAGGACCTTCAACTTGAAGGACGAAATAATCATCGGGATATTAGCAGTTCAAGGTGACATTGAAGAAAATATTGGTGCCACTAATGAAGCACTACAGAATATGAAAGTAAGAGGGAGTGCAAGATCCGTTCGCTACTCTGAGGAAATAGAACAAGTTGATGGCTTAATAATACCTGGAGGAGAAAGTACTGTAATTAGTAGTCTAGTTACAGTACATGAAGCGACATTTCAGACGATTAGACGACGTATTTCCACTGGTATGCCTGCAATGGGATCATGTGCTGGAATGATTATGCTTTCAAAACGTGCCTACGATAGAGTAGTCGGTGAGACAAAGCAACAATTGATAGGAAATCTGGATATTGTGATAGAGCGAAATGCATTTGGAAGACAAAATGATTCTTTTGAAACTGATCTCTATATACCAATCCTGGGTAAGGACCTATACAAAGGTATCTTCATACGATCTCCAGTTATAACTGAACTCGGACACGGAGTTGATGTCTTAGCCAAATTTAATGATAAAATCGTTGCTGTAAATCAAAAGAACATTATCGGAACTGCTTTCCATCCAGAGTTATCGGGGGATGATAGGCTCCACAGGCACTTTATCAATACAGTGCTAGAGTTCAGGCAAAATCAGCAGAATTACGAGATGCGGGGGGTGGGATTCGAACCCACGAACCCCTAAGGGACGGGATCACCCATGTTTTTTCAAGATCTTAAGTCCCGCGTCTCCAATTCTATATTCAGCCTATTTGGCCAGGCTCTACAACCCCCGCTTTATTTATTGGTCAGGTTTATTTGGATACTGTAATTAAACCTTACACGATAAATATCCTATTTCTATTTACAAGCGATCTAAGATGATAGCTAGATTAATAAATACAAATAATAGCAAATTAGTTAGTTCACCGATTATGGGTTGATTATTCCTATAATCTATAGAATACGAATTAGTTAAAATGTATACTCTTACTAAATCATAGGCGCCTTGGTAGCTCAGACTGGTAGAGCGTTGCCTTGGTAAGGCAAAGGTCCCGGGTCCAAATCCCGGCCAAGGCTCACTCCTTTAATCAAAAGAAGGAAGAATCTGCCTTTTCGTCATTATTATCTGTTAATACAGCCTTACCAAATACAGTAAGATCCTTACCGTATAGAGTAAGGTCACCAAGGCAACGCTCTACCAGTCTTCTGAGCTACCAAGACACAAACGATAATAGCATAGATGATAAATTTTGGGTCAAATTCCAAGAGTATCTCTTAACGATTCACAATAAGCATACTGCTAAAGCCAGGTTGTTATATTCAAAGAAATACTATCATGTATTGACAGAAGCTAATGCTCAAGAGCTTTTGATATTATCTAATGACAAAAGAATACATGCAATGAAAGCTTTGGCAGCGTTATCCAAATACTTGGGGTGTTATGACCTATGGAAGTCCATTATTGAGCGGTATCAATTAAAATGGTCAAATGAAGATGCAGTTCAGGTATTTCAGAACATCGTCGAAGCTGATCACGACTTTAGTTCAATGGTAAAATGGCTCAAAGATGCACTTACAAAGTTACCGCAATCATA
>JAREAI010000200.1:0-6144 GCA_029240435.1 Nitrososphaeraceae archaeon
TCTATTATTCCAAGAACTTAGAGAACGATATTGTCTTATTCCTGTTATAAGCCAAATTGAAGAAATAATGATAACTGCACCCAACAAAACACTAAGGACCAGTCCAAATTCATTTTCTATTTCAAGGATAGCAAAGAATGAAGGATGTAACATAAGATATATTGAAAGTGCAATTGCAAGAGGTGAGAGAACCAAAGCAGAAATAGAAACACCAAGAAGAGTTCTTCTAATTTGATGTATTTGTTCTATGAAATTATCAAGTAAACTCAGAATGTCATGACGAGACATATTTAATTTCTCTTCGTTATTATCAGAGCTCATATGATTAATAAAACACCATATTATCTATATTATTTTTAAATTAGAGTATTAATATTAGAAATCTTCTTTTTGAAATCATATACATGTACATATATGTATGCATATCTGATCAGCCTGTACTGCCTGCTACTACTACAATATTACCTTTCATCTCAGGATGTATCGTACAATAATACTGAAATGTTCCTTCCTTATCTGCAATAAATGTAACCGTTTGACTTTGAAAATATCCTAAATCTTTTGTATGCACATTGAATTGATCTATGTTAAAGTTATGCTTTGAATGTGTTTGGTAGTCTTCATTTATCATGTGGATAGATTCCACACTGCCTTTATTGAAAGTATAAGTTGGACTAGTGCTGTAAGCACTTCCACCACCACCACTACTTCCACGAAGACCTTTTACTGCACCACTAGATTGACTTACAAAAATATAACCTGTCTGGGGTGAATGTGATGCCTTGATAAAGATATTTCGAGGCGGCGAGAGAACAGGTGATTTACCATTTACTGGAATCATTGAATTTATTGCATAATAAGATATTATTGTGATAGCAGTTGCTACAGCGAGAATTACTATGATAGCACCTCTAGAAAACTTAAACTTATTCTTATTTTTACCCTTAAGATTCTGTTTTTTCTGTTTTCTTGTTGTTGTCGTATAATAATTTGAATAAGAAAAAATGTCACAAATATCTTTTATACCTTTTATAATGGGGTGTGTATAATAGGAGAAAATAAATTAATTAATTATTCTTTTAAGTAAAGATGAGTATATTCCATGAATTGAATTGCTATCAATTTTACTTTTGTTTGTTTGTTTGACCAATAGAACTTGATGAAGGGTAGAGAGAGAGTGGATGTAGAGTGAGATTAGGGTTGGATGTACACTCTCTACCCATATCCAAGAGGTCTAGTTAATCATAGTTAGATTCGAACATTATAATGTCTTGCTTAACATAGTTAATTCAATGCTTAACCTAGTTAATCCATCTTTATAAATCAAAATAGTACATCAGCGATGATGTTGCTTCAGAAATCCAATCTTGATGATAGAATGACTGATGATTGTCATATACATTGTGATGGCAGTACTACTGCTACTGCAACAACAAATAGAACAACAACTACTGATACTGCATACCACCACCACCACACTAACACAAACAAATTGAGCAATGAAAAGAAAAGAATCATTACAAAACAAAGACATTTCTTACTATGTGAATCATGTTTTTGGTGTGCTTCTTCTATCTACTTGGTTAGTATGGATTGGATATGTCCTGTCTGCAGCAATAATAATAATAACAAGGTAGAATCAATACCCATTCAGAATAATGAAATATACAAATTTGATTACAATCAAAGACATGGAGTTATCCTTGAATTCTCAGAATCGGTAGTGTAATATAGTTAATGAATATCATATATACAGAAACACCTTTGTCAATTATGGCAAAGACATGTGGCTTTAGCGAGAGAAACAGAAGGGTAACATATGCATTTTTTGATTCTTATCATAGTCTTTGTCTTGATAAGAAAGATATTATCTATTCTGAAATAGAAGCATGTCAAAGACTTTTGAAATACACAAATGATAAAGCAGATAAGAAAGTAATACAAAAAGAGATTACAGGATTGAAGATGGCATTAGATCTTATGCATTAGTAATTTTATTAGTTATAATAAAGGAATTCCAATGATTTACAATATTAATAACTATAGTAATATTTAGAACATCGTTATTTTAAGATAGGGTCGAAAGATATAGATGACTAGGATAAAAAAGAAAAGAATTTTAGTTGTCGAACAAGGGTCAGATGCCTTAATGGTACATTAATTCTAGCATGGGAAAGGTAGATAGATTTGTATATTTCGTAGCCTTTAATAAAAGTCTACTAACCTAGTTAATCATAGGTATATAGTTCAAATATAATTCAACAACTTGATGACAAGTAATAGCAGAATTACAGAAGGATAAAATGCAACATTAAAAACAATTAGAACAATTTTAAGGGAACAGATGCAGAGAATGGAAACTTGATGAACACAGGGAATTTTTCGCCTTAAGCGTATAATTCTATAATCATTACAGCATTAAATAGATGGCATTATTTCTTTTTTACCAAAAGTGTATCTATAGGAATATGATGAAAACGAAGTCTTATTAAGTATATCTCTTAAACATTTAGAAAAAATTTCTATTATAAGATTTTGCTTATGTCGTGATATATTATTCTATTTATTCTCAATTCCACTCAATTATCATACCGAACACCTCACCAACCCTAATTATAACTGATGAACTATAGTATAACAGAGCAGTTCGTTATCTTAACTTATGAAAAATGAGATAGTTGCTTTTGTGAGCAGGAAATCATTAAGTTCAATACCTTGGTAAGCAAGAGTGCACATAATAGAAAAAATATCACATACAATAATCCGAACAAATAATAAATATTAGTTAATCCAAAATTTAAATTTCATTTAGTTAGCGTTCATGCTAAAGGATATGTTTGGACTAAAACATTATGGTTGATAGATAGGTATTATTTATTATACACACTATCTGATCTATAATATAGCATATATGAAATCATCCGTCAGTTCCATTACCATTGGCCTGTTTTTGAGGATTGATGTTTCAGAATCGATTGTCCTTCTTTTTCCTTTCGCCTCTTCCCGTGTGAGCTATTTTCGAATGCACCTTAAACCTCTGCTTATCTTCAAATCTCATATCACAATGCTTGCACTTGACAGGTCTATTATCATCGTTTTCCTTTTCCTTTTTATTTCTTTTAAAAAATAGCTCCATGATAATCTTTCGAGATATTCAGATGCAATATGAGTACTTAAACTATGCTTAACATGGTTAATTTAAACACAAGAATTAACAACCGTTGGATTGTGACAAAGAACGAAAGACATGATTGCATAGTTTTAAAAAACCTTTGTGAAATTTGAGCTTCAAATACCAAATAGTTTATGTCTATAGATATTTTAGCAGAGACGCTTTCATACTAATTTTTCTAATTTTGCGGTATTACGGGGTTTTGTTCTCAGAATAGTCCCACAACAAGGACATCTTTTATTCTTCCATTTAATAAACACATCACAGATCTGGCAGCGTTTATTACCCGCAGAATAATAACTGCCTCTTTTCTCTTTTTTTGCCCTATATTTCTCACAGATGTTTTTGCATAGCATATTATTCTTCCTAACTTAAAGAGTATTTGTAATCATTAGCCTTTCTCTTATCGTCTTCATGATAATTAATTGTGATAGCACCCTTGCAATATAAGCTCTGATTAACTAAGTTAATCCAGATTAATTAACCAAGCTTCTCAAAAATACGTAGTCGCGCATTGGGATTAATCAATAGTATGATTTGGAGTGGATTAGTTGATTGTTGTGCAAGATAAACGGGTTGGAAGGAAATATTGACAAGGTGTTACGCTTTATTCAAGATAAGCCAGGATGTCATCTACGACAGATCAAAAAGGAGGTACATATATCGATGGGAACAGCTCAATACCAATTAGCTCGACTGGAAAAAATAGGAAAGATAACTTCTACCAAAAAGGGTTTATATAAATTTTATTTTCCATCTGGAGTTTTTCAGGATAATGAAAAGGATATCCTTCAAGTTCTGAGTCAGGAAACTGCAAGAGAAATACTAATGTTCATTATTGAACGAAAAAATCCTACACAATTAGATATAGTCGGTAAAATTGGAATATCAGCTGCATCTGCAAACTGGCATGTTAAACGCTTAATTGCTTTTAAGATAATAGATGAGGATAGAGAAGGAAAGTACAAACGATACCAACTACATGATTTTGATGATTCTAAATACATAGTAGCATTGTTGAAGAATTATTATCCTGGTATTTGGGATAAATGGTGTAATAGACTAGCTGAAATGTTTCTGTCATTATCTATGGGAGATTGACAATAGAAATAGTTCCTTTTGAATCATTTTTTCTTGAAGTTGAACTAATTGACACAGTAGAAGGTATGATATATCTAAGCAGTACGGTACTCTCGCTTTTATTGATGGCACTATCAATTTCTGCTTATAGAAATACAGGTCTAAAAAAAATGTCATACGCCGCAGCTGCATTTGCTCTATTTGCTGCTTATTTATCTTCTGAATATTTGGAAGCTGTCTATGAATTTTTACAAAGAGCATATAGTGATGCAGTATTGCCCTCTATGGCATTGGTGTCCTAATCTTATTCTTCTTAGTAATAGTTAAGAAGAATAATTAAAATAACTGACCATCTATTTGATATATCGATCCTGCATGACTCTAAACTTAGAGGAATAGACATAAAAAGTAAAAAGGTCAACTCTGGTATCTATAATGACTTATTTGTTGAATATTATTTAGTTTGATTAATCAGTCCCATCAACTTATTTTTAGATAAGGATTTTGTAGACTAATTAATAATAAATGAGGTACAGATATCTAAGTATATTAACATAGACTAATAAAGAATGTCTCAATCAGTTAGACATTTGTACGAGAAGACCTTATATTAAGGTGCAGTCGTCGCCAACATTGGAATGAAATGTCCCATTGTTTGATTAATGCGATCTTCGATTTGAAGGGGTACGAAAACGGGCTTAGCCTTTCTTTGCATCCGCCTGTTGCTCTTGAAGTACCGTTGGTGCGAGTACTAACCCAGCCATCACAAATGCAGTTAAAGATACTACAGCAATCCTATGGTGATTTATTGTTTACTCCATTGGTAGCACAATAATTCAAATTAATTATAAGAATGAAACTCAACCATGTTAACCAAGGATGTTGTATCGCTATATCTTGATGGCAGTATCTAACAACCTGTCCAGCTTTTCTCTGAGAATTCACTTTTTTTGCAGTACTTTGTCATTGGCTTTGCAAACCCCTTTTAATCATCTGTTCGTGCCATCAATAGACTATATTATCTCAAACCAACAATCAACAGAATCTCCACCATAAGCATAGTCACCCAGTGCAAGTACCAAGTCTGGACTTTTATCTAATATGTTATTTACAGTTTCTATTGTGTGAGATGTACATCCCCTCTCCTACGGCTGCAAAATTAAAATCAGGTATAAGGGATGATGATTCTGATGCAAATGCAAATTTTTGGTGCTGATGTTTTTTTATTTTTGTTCTTCTATCGTAATTGTTATGGAAATGTCTAATAAAATTACAATGGATATTAATAAATAAACTAATACTGATAATAATCGCATCGACAAGTGTAATATATATTGGGAGAATTATTAGTAGTTCAATATAATTCGTTCTGGTACAAATGTCTAACTGATAGAAAATTTTTCATTTAGTCTATGTTAATATACTTAGATATCTGTACCTCATTACTTATTAATTAGAGAATCAACAAATCATGCTCTCGCAATGCAAACAGAACTACTTTTGGTATTACTATTTACAGTCATAATTGCAAGTGGAATTACTTTAGCACCCGTCTTAGGTGCTTCTGACCAAACCATTACAACCTCTCTATCACCACCAACACAAACGATACCTGATTTTAATTTTGCAGCTGCAGGCGATTGGGAATGTACATCTCACACAATAGAAACTGTAAATAACATATTAGATAAAAGTCCAGAATTAGTAATAGGATTGGGTGATTTTTCATACGATCCTACCACGGATTGTTGGTTTAAGATAGTAGATCCTATAGATGAAATAATGAAAATTAGTATAGGCAATCATGATGAGGACTCTTCTGCTGAACTAAACTCATTGATGAGTCATTTTAATCTTACAAAGCCATACTATTCCTTTGACTATCAAAACGT
>JAREAI010000024.1:0-15659 GCA_029240435.1 Nitrososphaeraceae archaeon
CTCATGCCATGATGATTGGAGAATTTGATCTATGGATGAATGGCGTGTTATGGCAAACGACAGAGCGTCCAAGTAGGCCATTAATTGGAACGATAAACAGCTTTTTTGAAATGGATCCAGTTTTGTTTGTGCTTAGTATGGCCGGCTTGATTTTTGCAGCGATAAAAAGAGATTTCTTTCTTTTGTTGTGGGTTATTCCATTTCTTATATTTCTCTATGTTATAGACTACGTATCGTCATTCCACTTGATTCCACTACTTCCTGCATTCTCAATTGCCGCATCTAGGTTTATTGTAGAGATAACAAATAAAATTATTAAGAAAAATATGTTTCAGCAAATATTACCAATTGCTGTAATTTCAGGAATTATAATTTTTGGATTGATATCTACCACTATGTTAATTACAACAAACGTAAATTCATCTGTGTATAAAGCATTGGCTGTAATTGTTCAAAAGCTACCTAATAAGGACGATACTAACAATACCGCTTCAGTAACACTGGTAGGAGCGCCAACTTATTTTTGGCTGCCGAGATATGCCTTTGATAAAGCTTTTGAAGAGAAAAGCTATTTCAGCGGAAAGCCACTTGAAAACGAAAGATATATTGTCATTGCCGACCGAGGGCTGACGCGTATCATGTCAGGAACTGATAACAGACCTCCTAATCCCCTAATGCAATATCTCTATGAAAATTCACAAACAATAGCTAGAGTTATTCCAGATGATAAAACTAAGTATAATGTTAAAAATTATCCCTATTCGAATATGCTCCAAAATCCTAGATCAACAGAAATTGAAATTAGAAGCAATTACTAACTGACAAATACAACAATACTCCCTTTTTTGTAGCTACTCTTGTTCTGATATCTATCTAATCTCTGTATCGTCCAGCGAGGAAACTAGTGGATAAAAATAAAATTTTTCTGAAATTATATCAAAATAATATCACATAGACGTTACAATCATCATAGTCAAGGAAAAAAACGTAACATTAAATTAATATTAAAAGAAATTGTAAAACAATATGAAGCGGTTTTGAAACTTGTTTGCATCGTGTAGCAGGTAAGTTATGCAAGCTAAAATGGTTAATTGTAACGACAAATAATCTTCTTGAATCAAGAATTAACTGGATTTAGCAATTACAGGGATGGGCATAATTTGATAAAAAATTTGATGTAGATGTGATTTAAAAGACACTTGTTGATAATGAAAATATACTGATCCTAAATATGTTCAAATGGGTTGATACACCTTTCCTACTTCTGTCATATTTCGTTTATTTTGATAACGTATAAAAAATATGAAATGATATGATATGATAGCATATTGTTAAAGAAGTAAAAATTCCTCTTAATATAATATAAATGCAACAAAAAATTTAGTCTTTGATGAGGTGTAGACAAAAGTGGCAAATATTAATGATAAGTTAGAAGACATAGACTTCAGAAGGTTTTGATATAATTACAATTGATAGTTGTATGTAATCATACAACTATCCTCTTTTATCGGTCAAGAAACAATATTTAAAATAGTTTCAACGGTTATGTGAATTATGCAATTATTACTGATAATAACAGCCAACAAGACAAAGATGCGAATAAGAATGGCAACCAAATCATAATGCTTAATTTAATGTTCAAAAATTATTTCTTTACTTTTCTTTATGATAAGAAACTTATAAAGGTCATTTTCTCTTAAATGATGACAAAGACATTATCATGAAGGAAAAAATCTTTCTGTCCAGATTTTGTAGACAAAAAATGAGTTTGTATATCCTAAGTATTATAACAGCTATAATCATTCTTTTTGTGTTTATTGATTATACGTTATTATCATCTCAACCTACGTATGGTCAGTCCTTTGGCAATCTTACTAATTTAAGTAATAATACTGGATTCTCATCTAATCCGCAAATCACGGCTTTTGGAAACAACGTCTATGTTGTATGGCGAGACAATAGTTCTGGAAACGACGACATTTATTTTTCATCAAGCGTAGATAATGGCACTACATTTAATGGTATCGAAAACTTGAGTAATAATGATGGACGATCTGACGAACCACAGATAGCAGCAGTAGGAGTTAATATATATGTTGTATGGCGAGACAATAGTTCTGGAAACGACGACATTTATTTTAAGAGAAGTTCTGATACAGGTAATTCATTTAACACTACAGAGAACTTGAGCAACACTAATGGTAGCTCAACCGATCCGCAAATAACTGCGACGGGAAATAATGCTTACATCGTATGGAGCGATACTACAACAGGAAATGGTGACATATACTTTAAATCAATTACAGATAACGGAACTTCATTTTCATTCCCGAAAAATTTAAGCACAAACCTTGATGGACAGGCGCTTTTTCCGCAGGTTGAGGCTATAGGAAATAACGTATATGTAGTATGGCAAGACGAAACTCCTGATAAAGGACGAATAAGATTTAGAGCTAGTAATGATAATGGCAATGACTTTAGTATTACAAGAGTTCTGAGTCAGGAGAATGAAGTAAACGCTAATTCTCCGCAACTATCCGTATCTGAAAGTGCTATTTATGTTGTTTGGGAAGATAACTCCCGTTCTGGAAACAATTCTTCTAAGAATTTTGATCTGTTATTCAGAGTAGGTATAGATGGAGGCTCTACCTTCACAAATACAAAGATTTTAACAAAAAATCCAGGTGGTTCATTTGATCCACATACAGCTGCATCGGGGGAGAACATGTATGCTGTTTGGGAAGATAACACCGCAGGAGATGAAACTTCTTTAAATTGGGAGGTGAGATTTAGAGGAGTTCTATATAATGGAGAAAATACAACTGATACAAAAATATTAAGCGAAAATATTGGCGAAGTAGCAGACTTTCCACAAATTGCTGCATCAGAAAGTAATTTGTATGTCGTATGGAATGATCTCTTTATACGCACATATCCAGGAATGTTCGAAATATTTTTTACATTTAGTAAAGATGAAGGGAGAAATTTCAGTCAAGCCGTTAATTTAAGTAGCAACCAAGGAAGTTCTGTCTTACCGCGTATAGCAGCATCTGAAGGTCACGCATATATTGTATGGAGCGATACTACAACAGGAAATGGTGATATATATTTCAGATCAGTCTCTTGAGTAATAATTTCGTACTTACTACGCTTATTACTTTCACCTAGGTTTACTATTTTCATTCTTTTTGGCTGTATTCACTTAACATCCCAATGAGTAATCATTCGTTATGCATGTCAATAAATAAATTAAACTAATTGGGAATGTGTTGTAGTTTGCAGCTCTTTTCCATTCTACATGGAAATAGTCATCAAAACTTTCAGTTCTGTCTTTAATATACTGGATGGTTCTTTCAATTACATTTTCTCATATGGCAAATGAATAATATGATGATTGTTTTTTAGTTCGAGAAATCTACAAGCTTGAGGATATACCATGTACCATCATCAGTGGTAGATACGGGATATTTTCCTACTTTCTTAATGCTAATGATCGTATATATATAATGCTTTGCAATAAGCATATACTTCTTTCGTATGAGATATGTATTCTCCTTACAATGAGATAAATGCTGAGATGTCTTTCTTAAAGATAGACCTGAAAAATACAAGTGTAATGCATAGAAGATGTACTTTTAAGATGTTCTATTTCTTAAGAGCATAAAAGAGAAGTAGAATATCTTAGCTATAGATTGTGTCAAGTGAACAGAGCCTTCTTTTTCTTATTATTGTATATATACTACAAGGATCAGAGACTATTGTAGAGAGACTTTTGAGTTCGATGCGCTGATAGCATATAGATTTTCCGTTAATGAGTAATACAAGTATGTGAGAGTATTCTAAATAATGTTTGTGTCGCAAGTGTTCCCTCCCGATAATCGATGTTTTTTAGGCCTACTTCGACAATATCCATGCCAACAAGTTTAGAGGATTTATTTAAACTTTTTATAATTTTTAGAATTTCAAACGGATTCAACCCAAATGGTTCTGGGGTGCCAGTGCATGGCACATATGGAAGGTCATAGACATCTATGTCAAATGATATGTATAAATTCTTGTTTAAAGTTGCTGATCTAAGATAATTTGATACATTATCAATATCTCTATGTATTTCCCAAGCATCAAAGGTTACAACTCCATTTTCTTCTGCTATCTTGTTTTCGTCCTTATCAGTTTGCCTTATTCCAATTTGGATGATATTGACTCCTGGAATATATCCTTCTTTCATTAAATGATAAAAAGGAGTCGTATGGCACATCTTCATACCATTGTATTCAGGTTTCATATCTCTATGAGCATCAAAGTGAATTACGATGGGTTTTATCTTTGACAATTGCATAAGAGAATAAAACGTCACAGTCTGTTCTCCACCCATGATTACAGGTAATTTATTCGACCTAACTAACCTATCAGTTATTACAGGAATTGTCTTATTTAGGTACTCGAGAGATCTAATAATATGATCTTCATTTCTTTTTTTGTTTTTGAGAGGAATTCTTAAATCCCCAAGATCATATATTTTGGCTCTTTCATAGATATCTATTTTTTCATCTAAAATAAATGTTTCAATCTGACGAGCAGAAGTTAGCCTGATTGCCTCTGGTCCTCTTGAAGTTCCTTTGCCAAAACTAGTTGTAATATCTAATGGCACACCATAGAACACAACATTTGAATCATTGAATGTTACCTTGACAGGAATATCTGCAAAACTATATCCAGCCTTTGTTTTTTCAGGAATGATAAATAATGGTTCAAGAAAGTCTAGAGTAGTCTTCAATGATAATTACAAAATTAAAAGATTTAAATGCCTTTCTTCTTATCTGACTAAAACGTTATTCGTTAACTGACCTGGCATCCAATCTTGAATTAAAGATCTGTCATCTCAAACTTATGAAGGAAATTATTTGATTTTAAAGAATATTAAGATAGTTATCGTAATCATATATTAACAAATCTTTGCAATTTACGATTCAAATCTATACTCAAATACATTTGACTTTTTTTGGTTTAGGTTTTAAATCCATCGACTCACACATCCATCCATCCATCTCATTGAAGAAACCTGGATTGAACTAATTTCAATTCATAATAATAAGTTGAATGTTTTTATGTTTGTTGAAATACCTTCACTCAGTGAATGCTAAGAGGACAGCCTTTAAACGAGCAGATATTTCCATTCATTCACCAAAAAATACCTGTTATGGAATTTTAAGCGAATTAAGCACATTTGAATATCTTTTTCAGTTGTCAAAGGATGATGATTTTATAGAAGTCTATAAAATATAAGATATTTTTCTTCTAAAATCGTTGAAGAATTTTCTATTTGCAATAACCTTCTTTAGACATTTAAAAATATATATGTATAGACCTATTTACGGTAGAAGCTTAACTTTATCTACTCCAAAACAACTCATCTAAATTCGATTGTCTAGGCTTGCCCAATATAGATTTGAAATTGAAGTTTAAGGATGAGAGAAGCTGATCGAAAGTTGCTTCCATTGTCTCAAGATATTTTTCAGTATCTATATCTTCCATCCTGATCAAAAGATCTATAGGTTTAACCCCTTCTCCAGTTTTCGTTTTTACATAGGAAATTATATCTCCAGCTTTTATTTCTTTTCCGCTGTCTAGTAGTAATTTAGCTGCTTTGATATGCTGGGGTAATCCTTTATATGTTTCAACTTCCCGATCCTTTGTATTATGGTCTAGCGAAGATGGTCTACTAATAGCAGATGTCTTCTTACCGTATTTACTGGGAGATTTATTTACCATAACATTAAAACTTAAATCTGGTAGAGGTATTTTCCCGAGTTCTAGGTTTCTAGCATTTTCTTGAATAATTTTTTTAATCTGTTCTTTAGCAAATTCAAAATCATTGGTTGAATTTACATCTCCTAGAATATCCAAGATTTTATAAAATGCATTTCGTATAAATGGTGGGGTATGAGATTTCTTTCCTGTTAAACCTTTGACATCTACAGTACCATCTTGTACAACACCTAAATAATTTTTCTTTAAATCACTAAATACGACATATCTATATTGCTTGTCAATTTCAAGATCTATACCAAGATTATTTCTTGCCCATGCAGATATTTCTTCAACACTGGCAGTAGATGGGTTTTTTAAAAAAAGTGAGTCAGTATCTCCGTATATAACATCAATGCCTACCTCTTTGCATTTTTCGATCGTTTTAGTTGTTGTTGTTCTCCCTATTGCCGCTGTTGCATCGGCTACAGGCAAACAGTAGAGGGGAAAGATTTCCGCACCCATTACTCCATAACTGGCGTTAAGAATTACTTTGATTGCTTGGCTTACTACATTATATAGTTGCTGCTCTTCAGCAGATATACTCTTGTCTCTTGAAAGGTACTTGTAATAATTTACTCTTAAATCTCGCAGTGAACCAATTAAAAGGGATGTTAAACCTCTCTTTTCTTTACATATCCAATGTGTGGTTTCTGATATATGCTGTGCTGAATCATTCATGCAAGATTGATGTGGGCAATTTACTGTTTCATATGAAAGATTATGTACTTTGATAATGCTCGGATACAGACTTGCAAAGTCCACAACAACTACATTAAAATGGATGCCAAGAGCAGGTTCTACTACCAAACCACCTCGGTATTTTTTCTCTTTTATAATTGCGGTAGTTGATGAACTGCCTTTTGCTTGAAGTTCATCACGCCGTGGTATAAGTGCCTGCCTCTGACGATGCTCATAATATAACATTCCTCTTATCCATTGGTTAACACCAAAACGAGCGACATCATCAATTGATAATCTGCTTATCCTAGAGATTACCACTAAAAGTTTCATTAATAAATTGTCATTAAAACTTGTCAATCTAAAAGTCAGATCTGCATCCTTAAGACAATACTCTGCCAGCTTTTGTGTTGGCAGATCGCTAATATCACCATCAAATTCGACTTTGCTGTCATTTAATAGAGCTTCACATATTGCGTTAAGTGTGTATTCCGTATATTTGCGGCTAAAAGCATAGATTTGTACTGATCTGTTCTGGAATGTTCTAAATAAATCCAGATGTAATCCATGCTTTATTTGAACAGGCTCTGCCTGTATACCGCGCTTTACAAAACTCTCTCTTTTGATTATTATTGGAATCTCATCCTTTGAGATTATCTCCTTGCCAATAGGATCAATTCTTGGATCTTGAGATCTAGCATAAAGGTAAGGAAGATCGAAATCATCACCATTATAGGTAACAATAATAGGATAAGAATTAATGATTTGAAATGTTTTTTTTAATAATTCTTTTTCTGTTTTACAAATCTCAACCTCTTTAATGAATGAATGATGATCATCACGAGATTCATTCAGTTCTAAGACGAGTACTTTTTTAAATCCATCATTTGCCACAAAACCGACTGCAATAACAGGTCGATCATGATCTCGTGGCGTGGGCATCCTCCCTTCTTCTGATGCGACTTCTATATCTATGGAAACTCTTTTCAGATTAGGAATAGGTTGATTCAAAAGTTTGGCCCAGTTCGTAATGTATTGTCGATATTCATTATTTCCCTCTTTATCTTCCTCTTCTTTTATTTTGTTCCATAATAGATTTTTTAGCTCTTCTTGAACTTTATTAGAAATTGGATATTCGAACCATTTTATTTCTTCTCCTTTCCTAATATAATACGATCCAGGAATTAGTCCAGTATCGTATAGATAATTTTCATGATATTTTATGTCTGCTTCCCATGATGTTACTTTTTCTCTGACGCTATTGTCAGTTCCTCCAATTGATAATGGGTCAGGAGCAATTATTTTTAATATATCTATCTCTCTGTCAGATATTAAGTCGATTTTCTTTGTTGATTCTAATGAATATTTTTTTTCTATTTGAACAATTTTTTCAGCTGTATTTTTGTATTGCATCTTTGTATAGCAATAGGGTTTGTGATTTGTTCTGTCACGCCAAAAGTAAATCCTATTAGAAGTAGAGTCATAAAATTTTAGATATACCTTTTGTTCGTCTCCCAAATAGATTGCTGAAAGTAAAAGCGAAGGTGTATTTTCTGGCAGCTCTTGTAAGTCGCCATATCTCCTTCTTTTGTCTGACTGAAAATAATCTTGCTGAGTCAATATATTATTTAATTTCGAATATGAATGTATTAAAAGCTTCATATTAAAATTACGTGGACTGATACATTTATTTCCGATGAAAGGCCTATCACATTCTATTTAAATGGTTTGTAGATATCAATAGTATAATGTAAGCAAGCCCACTATACTAAACACAGAATATTATATGCTAATACTATTGTCTCTCCTTCAATATTATTCTTATCTACCAACTTTCATCATTCTATTTTTCTATGTTATTATTATCATTTTCTATTCTTTCTTGTGTTACATCTATTTCAGAAAGTTGCTTCATATAGTATTAAGACAAAGATCAAAGCAAAATTCTATAAACAAATGTCGCGCAAAACTTATTGATTATTCTAACTATCCTTAATAAAAAAGTGGCCTTGAACTAACCGTCTGTAGAATCAACATCGTATCAAAAGAAGAGGACACGCTTCTACATATATACATATCATAAAGCTAGAAGATATACTTTTTTACATCCTATACAATTATTTTTAGTATGGGATATGATTTTGATTCTTCTGATCAGCAAGGAATTGCTGGTAAGAAATTAGTCATAATCTTTGCTTTAGCTATAATTGGTGCTATTTTTTTCATTCAATTTCTATTTGGTTTTCCTCTAAATGAGTTAATTAGGGAAAATGTAACAGAAGAAGCAAAAGTAATTACTAAAAATGATGCAATATGTGTAATAGATACCTCTGATCATCCTAGAACTATTTCTGATTGTAAATATCAAGTAGGCGATTGGTTGCTAGTTACCTACAAGAATGGAACTGAACCTATAGAAAAGCATGAATTTAGAAGATTATCCTAAATACCATTCTTACTATACAATCGCATATGAAAGAATTAGAAAAGTCAACTTTTCTACGCAAATTGAATGTTAAAGTATTTGCTTCCTTTATCCTAATTTTGTAACAACAAATAGACATGTGCGAAAGTTTCTATATATCTTCCTCTTAGAAGCATGCTCTATACAGAGGTACTAGTCCATCAGTTTATACTATTATGGAATTTAGTCTCTATGAATAACACGGCTGAGACAAACACTATAAGCTCTATTTTTTATATAACATGTGGTTATTTCTAAAAAGAAGGAAGTATTAGATTTCTTTCCGCCCTTCCCATTACAATTTTCATTTTTCTATAAACTTATTTTAAAGATCAATCATAATACCATTCGCCTTAATATAAAATGCAGGGTTAATGGAGCCAGATCAATCTAGAACGGCGTGCTGTGTCTATGTAAGCTGAATAGAACTATATTATAGAATATATGATCGTTTGAATTATTTGCCAATTTTGATAATTTCCTGCAACTATTTTTGCTATATATAATATTCTATGTAGTCACAACGTTAAAAGAATGACGTTACAGGATTTTTTACTGCCTCTAGAAAATGTTAAATTTCACAGCAAAATCTTTGTTCAATATGCGGATAAAAAATACAAAGTTCTGATATCAGATAAACGAATAATATTATATGCCCAGAGAGGACACCTTCTTAAATCAGATGATATTGTTAGTGAACGCATTGATAGACTTCAAGGAATTGAATACACGGAGAAAGGTTTTATTTTTCGAACTGCAAGAATTTCCATCCAAGGCACAACAAAAATAGAAATACTAGGCCCCATCTCAGAGATAAAACCATTATTCCATAATTTACAAACTCTCATCAACCATAGCTAATCCATCTTCTATGTGGATGGATGTCATAATTTTATTATGGTATCTTTGTTTTTTCATTTTATTATATTAACCTTACTAACCTAATAAATTCTTCTCCTTCTCTTTAGTTAGCTAGTCATGTTAATTATATCCAGAAAATATAATATCTAAATAATCTAAAAGGCCTTTTGGCTAATGTCTATTATTATCTCTCTAATCCAAATATCGAATATATTTTGAAGCAATGATTAGAACTATACATAAGATAATATCGAATATATCATCCATACATGTGAACCTGAAAAGCCGCTACTACTACTAAATGATGCTGCACTTAGACCTCAATCGACTAGATTGGCTGAGAAGAAGGAGACGGATTTATGACAAGTGAGATAAATTTTTACAGCATCCCAGTACCAATTATTATAAGCAAATAGAGATCCTGTTAAAAAATCAGGTAAAGATTATGAGACTTTAGAAAGATACTATTCCCTCTAGCAACGCATGATGATGATAAATAGAATATTTAGAATCAATCAAATTTGAAGAGATGCCATGATAAAAGCACTCACGAAGTATATTCCCATAACCCAAGCAACGTTGAAGAAAATGGCAAGACTATAGGCAATGATACATTAGAGAATAAGGTGCATGTTATATCTAATGTAAAGGATCATAAACAAACCTCAAAGATGTGTGGAATTAAGATTTAGAGATTCTAGTAGTAAAATCACCCCTAACCATAAACGGTTTGTATACACTTGCAGAACAATAGCTCCAAAATGCATCGCTGCATAACGAACAAAAAAGTTAGTAAAGATTAAGAAAAAAATATGATGCAGGAAAACTACCTTCTTCTTAGTTTTATGATCAACTCTTTCATTAGAATGCTTATCTCCTATAGAGTTTAATGATTGATATAATTGGACAATAATGAGAAATTTCAAAAGGGACAAAATGATAAGAATTATAACATTGAACCCAAGGTATCGTTAAATCCTCCAAACTTGACAGAAATTGGAAAAACAATAGTCTCAGACAAGTTTCCTATTACAATGGATAACTTCTGGTTTGCGCTTAACTCTAATGTGGTTGCTAATCCTTTTGACTTTATTACAGTAGAGAATTTGCACAGTACAAGAACTATTGGAATTGTTAAGGAATTGCAGACAATTGCTATTGACAGTTATTCCTTGCTTCAATCTGGTATAAAAGAACAACAGCTGCTGCTGCCGCCTCCAACAACAACAACCACTACCACAACAGTAGATTTAGGCAGACAAGAACATCAATATACATTGTCACCATATATACTTACAATAGCTAAAGTTGCGGTAATGGCAAATACAGGAGTCGAAGTTGAAGGAACTAAAAATAGTATCTCCATAAGCATGCCAGTAGGAGCTGGAAAAACAGTAAAATTTGCTAGCGCGGAAGAAATAATATTTGCTCTTGGAATACCTGAGATGGGAAATCCAATACCTGCAGGAGTAATAGAGACAACTAGTGGACTACAAGTTCCTATCACGCTGGATATTTCTTATTTGGCAGGGCCAGACACTGCACATGTAAATGCTTCAGGAATTTCTGGTAACCAAAAAACAACCTATCTTTTATTTTTGTTACAATCAGCATACCAGAAATTAAAAAATGAAGATGTTGCTTTGATAATTTTTAATACAAAAGAAGGAGAATTGCTCCAAATAGATAAAAGACAAAAAAATGTCAAGGAGAGGACTGAAAAGCTATTTGATATATTGGATTTAGAAATACAGCCTTTTGATAATGTAAGATACTTCCTTCCAAGGGGAAAAGATGGAAAGCCAAACTCGGTTTATGTGCCTAATAACTACAAGACATATTCCTATGAGCTTGAGGATATTTATGACAGGTTAGATCTCTTACTTCCAGACGCATATAATCCGGAATACAACCTATCATCTATAATAGATTACATCTATGAATCATGGCCTATAAAAGATAGTAATTCTGGAAGGAGAATAACAACATGGACTGATTTATTTGAATATGAAGAATATCCTCAAGAGATAGTTTCACACAAGTCCTCTTTACTTCACTTTCGAGGTTATCTTCAAAGATTCAGAAGATCTTCAATGTTTACTGATAAAAAGGTAACTAGTACATATCTTGGAAAAGAAATTAAGCAAATAAAATCAGGTGATGTATTTGTTATAGACGTTGGAATGATATCTTCATTGGACGAACAATCATTTATTGTTGGAGACGTTATGAAAAGTATTGATGAGATGTATTCCTCAAGAGAGTATTTAGACGATGATAGTAATGACGACAAAAACAAGAAGGAGGAAAGGCCAAAATATATTCTAATTTTTATCGACGAAATCAATAGATTCATACCCAAATCTGAGTATTTAGGAAGAATGAATGCTGTCTCAGAACAAATTATGAGGACCTTGATTGCAGGAATATCGAGAGGAACTATTCTATTTTCAGCACAACAATTCAAAAGTGCAACAGATTATAGACTTCATGAAAATACAGGGCTGCATATAACAGCTAAGTTAGGATTATCAGAATTATCTACAGATCCTTACTCTATGCTAGATGAAAGTACAAAAATGAATATTGCCAGACTAAATAAAGGCGAACTAGTCATGATTCATTCTGCATTTAGGCATCCAATAAAAATTTCATTTCCTCGAGCTGCATTTATAAGGCTTTGAATTGAACTACTGCCATTCACATATTTGTAACTAAAAGTTTTAGATAATTGTTCTTTTCTATTCTTATTTATTACGAATAATTTGCTTTATGTTCTTTGGTGGTGTTGTTTTGTTAGTTTAATGGCAAACTACAAGTTAAATATAAATTCAGCCTTTTTCTTATTATATTCCTTTTCTAATGGATTATGCTCAGTTAGATATCCTGAGAATAGATCATTGAATCTACATTTTGACAGTTAATGTATTTTAAAAATTCAAACGTTGCTCAAAATTCTTTTGGTTCCTTATCAATTGCTACGGTAATAACTCTTCTTTTGACAATTGAAACTTTCCAGGTTTGCATGTAAATACATTATCTTCATTAACATTATTGCCACTTTTAATATCAATGAATTCGTCTGCCATCTTAAGATTATCTGGATCTTTTAGAATAAGGATCTAAGCAGTATATCTCAAACCCTAGCGGCAGGTTCTGCTTAAAGCTCTTCCAGGGAATTTGCCGTTATCAACTACTTTCATTATCATCGTTGTAAGAATATATCACATCACCTACATTATCTAAAGAAATGTTAAAGTTGCTTCATAACAAGATGGAGCGGCAAATATGCTTTAACGTCAGAGACCAGACAGCTCTTTATTTTACTATTGACCATTTTTATCTATCAATAATTTCAGCTGCGACTTCAAGCTCTGCAGTAAAGAGAATACATTGGCCAACAACAACAACAAATAATGATGCCGTTGCTTCAAATAAGTCTACAGAAATAATTTTTGTTTTTTGTTTAAGATTGCTAGTAAATAATGACATTTATATAAAAGAATAAAAGAGAAAGGTAAAAACTCTAAGTTGTCTTTACCATTCTAATTGCATCCTTTAATATTTCTTCATAAATGGATATTGCAGCTAATGCGCCACTAGCTGCAGCCAAGACTACATAATGTCTGTCTGTATCTATATCTCCAGCTGCATAAACATTAGGTACTGTTGTTTGCTGCATGGCATTTATCTTAACATACCCTTCATCAAGTTCACAACCTATTTGTTTTGCAAGATGATTTTGAATGCTATATCCAAGATGATAAAATATGACCTCTGTATCATAGAATCTACCACTTTTACAAATAACTCCTTCAGGAAACCCCCTTTGATTCCCAACTATTTCTATTACTCCATCATTTTCAACTATATTTATACCCAAGGTCTTGGCTTCAGTTCTTTCGTTATCTGTTAATTGAGATCGATCATCTTGTATAAATAATGTGATCTCTTTGGTCCATCCCAAGAATTCTTTTGCATAGCGTAGGGCATTATTCTCCTTAGATGTAATTATGGCTAGTTTTTTGTTGGTACTTTGAAAACCATCACAATGAGGACAATGCCATACTCCATTGCCGTCGAACTTTTCAAAATTCTTTACATTAGGCTTTACATCTCGGATGCCTGTTGCAATTATTATATATTTTGCTTTTACTGACTTTCTTCCATCTTCTGTCATCAGTAGAAAAAATTGTTCATCTCTTTCAATCTTATCAACTTTTTCTTTGATCACCTTAATTGAATCATATTGCAGTACATCTCCCCAAGCTTTTTGAATAAATTGTTTTGGTGGGACATTTTCAAAACCTAGATAGCCATGGACATGTTTACTCATCGAGTTTCTTGTGTCTCCACCATTGAAAATTATTGTTGGACGAAGATATCTTCCAAGGAGCAATGCAGCAGACAACCCAGCGAATCCTCCACCTATGATAGCTACATCAAAGATCTCATTATATTCAACTGCATTGTGATCTCTCATATCATCTATGATATTGTTATTATTATCATGCTGGTCAGTTTTCACTATATTATTAGCTAGTGATCTATTAATTCCTGAACACCTGTTCTCCCATACGATTTCTTATGTATGAGGTATGCAATATACCATTTAATAGATATGACAAATAATTTCAGATATGTGATTTCTCTTCATTTCGGACAAAGAGAAGCATTATGTTGCAGATTCTAATATTGTAAAGACAGAATTAATCAAAAGATAATACTCATTGAAATATTTACCAAGTCTCTTTTTGCTATTCACAAAAAACTAATTAAATATATTTTAACTTAATCATTAAGACAAAATATTAACTTATTTTTTGACCAGACACAGTTTTGTAATATTATTTTCTTTTAAAATTAGTTTGTATCAATTTGTTGCAATTAGAGCATGATATAGTACATCTCATTTTACTTTATTTGATATTACCTAATTTATCGTCTTCTATTCGACAAAGATTATAGATAATAATTAAGGTTATTCTAACTTTCTAAAAAGTTAGTTACAAATTTTAAACTTTACTATAATTTTTTGCTACACTCTAGTTGAAATATCTTGATAACGATCATAATAGGGAAGGAAACTGTCAAATACATTACATTAAATTATTTATTACATTCAGATCTACTTACAGGTAAAATCTTTCATCTCTAATGATTAAAAGAATTGATTAAAAAAATTATGATGGAAATAAAAAAAAGGTGACTGTATTCTTATTGTCTAGTAGCGTCTTTGTCTTCCTTCTGTTTCTACAGAGAAGCCACTTACAGTATTACCTGATCTGTCAGCATCTCTTGCTGTGTGCTCAAATGTCCTTGCGGCATTAACACCTAATCTTGAAAATTCCTTTGCGTTGTCTTTTGCATTCTGCATAGATGTCTTGAATGCTTCCAAATTTGCAAATATCGTATTATTTACAAGTCTGGTTGCTGCAATTGTGTTATCAGCAAAACTGCTAACCATCCTTGCATATGTTTCAGTCATAGTTCTTGGCGACAGATAATTTGACCAAAATACTCTGTTTGCATTCTCAATTTGAGGAATCCATGCTGATTGGAATGAGTTGATGATTTCTTTTTGTGATTCTACATAGGTGTCTGCAATTTCTCTAGTTGCTTGAATAGTCTGCTCTTGATAATCATTGACAGCTTGAGTGTAACGTGGAATTTGACTTCTTGCTTCATCTGTTGTCTTTCTAATGTTGTCTTTGGTCTCATCTAGTGCTCTGTTTACAGCTTGTTGTTGATGCTCTCTTGATTGGGACTGTGATGGTGATGTGGATGTTGTTATTGTTGTTTCATCTTTTCGTTCTTCTTTTTTTGTTGACACAATGTATGTAGA
>JAREAI010000201.1:0-5281 GCA_029240435.1 Nitrososphaeraceae archaeon
GCTTCTCTCGGATAAAAATTCTTCACCAAGCACCTTTCTAGTAGAGTGTTCTACTACATCTCTGTTTTCAGCAGTAGTGTATACTCTTAGCATATCAAGAAAACCAGTTATAGAATCGATAAGTGGAATTTCCGAGATAGGAGTTTCGTAAGCTCGTTCTTTATCAACAAGTAATACTGATCTTATCTCTTTCTTTGTAGGAGTTAGCGGCATCGATGGTGCTCTTGAGGCGTCAACAAAAACAGAACTTTCATTTACTTGTGCAGTATCCGCTATCTGTACTCCCAGCTCGTGTAGTGCTTGCCTATCCATTTTTCTATATAATTTATCACGTTTATGCAGAAATTTTTCATAAACACATTTTAATAATTTCCTAGATTTATAGTCTATTGCTAATTTGACTGCTATTTCGTTGCCATTCTTAAGCGAACAAATGCGCTCAAGAGTTGCTTCATCTGTCAGATCAAGGTAATTTTTCAAAGATGTGTCAGTTAAACCCATCTCTTCGTCAGCTAGTGTCATAGAATGTAATAACATGACTTCTGCAGATCTTACTGTCTTATGAAAATAGACCGCCTTGAACATTTCATATCTAGAAATAAGCATAGATTCGAATGAATATAGCGCGGATCTGTTAATAGCTAAATGTCCGTTAGAGACTATCTCAAAGGAACTTATCAGCCGGTGATAATCAATTTTACCATACTCTACTCCGGTAAAGAATCCATCTCTAGACAAATAATCCATGCTATCCGCAGATAGTCCACCAGCAATTATCTCATTGAAAAACTTTACATTAGATTCACCAAATGATAGCTTGCATATATCGGATGAATTGTAACCATATTTTCTTACAATGTCGCTAACCTCACTATAAGATATTATCTTCCTGCCCATATCTTCATGGCTTGTCTTGCACCTTGCCTCCAATACCTCCTCAAATAGATGGGAAAATGGCCCATGACCTATGTCATGGAGCAATGCTGCCAATCGTAATTCCTGAACTAAGTCTTCATTATCTAGATATCCTTTAGTAAGTAGAGTTTCTCCTGCATAGCCCGCAACATGCATAGTCCCTAGCGAATGCTCGAATCTAGAATGTTGTGCACTAGGATAAACCAGATGTGCTCCGGCAAGTTGCCTGATTCTTCTCAAACGCTGAAAAATTGGTGTATCTACAAGTTCTCTCTCGACGTCAGAAAAGCGGATATATTGATGGACTGGATCAGTAATTTCACCGGTAAACTTCATAATTATGGATGGTCATTATATGTAATGGCAGAAATTAAACTTTAAGATTTTTTCTAACAATTTTTATTATTTCTTCATGAACTTGATCTTTACTTTTTTCACCGTTAATTATCTTCCATTTAAATTGTTTTGCAAGCTTGCGATAGTTTTTATGAACTTCTACCAGCAATTTATGATCCTTTTCAAATACATCACGGTTCTCTAATGCTCGTTGGTATGAGGTCTGGGGACTAACTTCAATGACTATTGCTAGGTCTTCTTTTGGTAGACCCTTGTCCAAGTTGAGGAGCCAGTTAATATTAAGACCATTCGCAATACCGTAAACAAGATTTGATTGGTAATATCTATTCATTACCAAAATGGTGCCATTGTCTATCATACTTTCTATTTCCTTCTTCTTCTCCCACCTATTAGCAGAAAGAAGAATATGTTTTAGTTCATTAGGATAATCACGTTTACCATCTAAAAAAGCCCGGATCTCTACTCCTATAGGTGTAGCATAATCAGGAAAATTCATCATTACACAAATTCTTCCAGAAAGTTTGAGACTATCGATAAGAAGCCGCGACTGTGTTCCTTTGCCAGCTTTGTCCGTTCCTTCTATTACTATAATCTTGCCTTTTTCCAATGCATTGAAATGCAAATTAACAATAATAAAAGGATGTTGAAAGAAAATATCATATTACATAAACAATTCGAAAACTAATATTATATTAATTAGTGAAATAAATTTTTATAATGATCACTAAAATTGGTTGGAATATTACGATAACTGATTATCAACATTTAGAAAGCAATATTATAACTTGAGTTTTTGTTATGCGCATTTTCAATAAATTTCTCATCATAAAAACAAAGTTTTACAATCGTTTGTATCCATCATTGATTTCGTAATTAATAGAAGACATATACAGAAATGAAGGTAAGTAATTGTATAATTGTTAGGCATTTATTTTTGCTTATTTCTAATTTCTTGCTTCTCTTTCTTGTAAGCAACTCTGCAATAGTCATGAGAATGAGTAACATCTTCCATTCTTTCACATTTGCCACATAACCACGAAATATACTCCTTGCAAAAATTACATACAGAAATAGGTGTCAGGTATGTTCCACATGCTCTACAAGATTCTTTATTAAACATTTATTGTAATTACTCCATTTTTAACTTTAGTCTATTATATTGTAATTGATAGGTTTGAGAACATAAGCATTAATATCAATACATCGATATTTTTCATCAACACAAAAGTATAAAGTTTCAACTTTCCAAAAGAATACGGAGAACAAAAAAGCTAGCCTGTACAATTGGGAACAGATATCAATATATCCTCTACGACTTGAATTTTGGGTCTCTTTTCGAGTTGGATAATATTCATCATTTTTTTAATGTATTTTATAAAACCTTAAGATTTCAACAAGATCATTTAGTTAATTGGTAAATAATAGAATTTCTTCCATACTGCCTAATAGCAGAGTCTTATTTGAAGTTATCATGACCTTTCTCTGAGGGCCTATTTATATGAATTCTATACTTCTTCATCCTATGAACAACGAGGATATCTCTCACTTTACATATAACACAAACTGACACTCACGATAGTGTATTGTCAACCTCATCATAATAGATAATACGTCTATTCAACCATCATAATGGAAACGAATGCGTGTGTTCTATTATGAATAAATGATTAAGAGATCTTTATCTCGGAGAGCTACACAATCATTCTTATTGATTCTTGCATTTATTCAAATTACATAAGAGTATACAACAATGACTTTAATAGCAGGTACATATAGAAAATGATACTAGATCAAATTGCCACCTAATAAATCAATATTAGTAGTTGATGACGAATTTGATATAGTTAATATCATTAAACTTTTTCTCCAAAAGCATGGTTTTACTACCTATGCCTTTACAGACCCATTATTAGCGTTAGAACATCTAAAGATAAATTCTAAAAGTTATGGATTAGTTCTTACCGACGTGAGAATGCCAGGAATGAACGGATTTGAGCTTGTAAAGAAGGTCAAATCTATACATCCTGCAATCAAGATTTTGTTAATGTCAGCGTTTGATATTAATGACCTTGAATTGTCAAAGATTCTTACACCTATAAAGGTAGACGGCTATATCCAAAAGCCTGTATCTGCAAAACAATTGATAAACATAATTGAGAAACACCTGCAGAACTAGACAAATTCTAGAAAACAATGCAGTATAATTGAATTAGTTAAAAAAAGCTAATTTTATTTTAAATATATTTTTCTCTATATCTTTAATTATTTCTTCGATAATTCAAACTATTGGAAAATTATCAAAAATTGATTTTTATCTCTTGTCCATGGCTCTATACATCGACTATTATAGTAACAGTATTTGCACAATTTGTTCTCTTACTAGATAAGATATGTTAGAAGAATATTACAGGAAAAGAGATCTTGCAAAAAGTCCTGAACCTGCAGGAAATATAGAAGAACAAACAAAAGACAACAACAAAGATGCTTTAAGGTTTGTGGTACAAAAGCACGATGCTAGTAGATTACACTATGACTTTAGACTAGAATCAAAAAATGAAGGTGTATTAAAATCATGGGCCGTTCCAAAAGGAATTTCATTAGATCCTAATATAAAGAGACTAGCAATTTTAACTGAGGATCATCCTATAGACTATTTACTTTTTGAAGGAATCATTCCTAAAGGAAATTATGGAGCAGGAACGGTAATTGTTTGGGATACTGGTACCTATATAATAGAAGATCAAGATATTCATAATCAATTTATAAAAGGTAAAATAGTCTTCTCTTTATCTGGCCATAAACTAAAAGGGAAATTTTCTCTAGTAAAAACATCAAAAGAAAATCAATGGCTTTTGATTAAAGTAAATGATGAATTTGTATCAAAAGAAGATTTGAGTGTGAGCAAACCAGACTCTGTTTTGAGTAGAAGAAATAATAATGAGTTACAAGAAGCATCAAACAAAGCAAGAAATAATAACAAATCTTCTGTTTTAGAAGACACAACAAGAAAAAAGAAATCTATAGACATAGATTATCCAGAAGATGTTATTCAGGAATTTCCAACAAGCATGGTAAAACCCATGTTATCTACACAAGTTGACAAGCCATTTGATAATAAAGATTGGGTTTTTGAAGTAAAGTGGGATGGAGTACGTTGTATATTTTTCTTACACCATACAAAAGGATTATCTAAGCTACAATCTAGAAACGGCAAAACTATTACGCATAGATATCCAGAATTATTGATTCCCCTTCAGTCTAATATAAAATGTAAAGAATGTGTCATACTTGATGGAGAAATTGTAGTATTAGATAAAGAAGGCTTCCCAGATTTTCAACATCATCAAAAAAGAATGAATATTGATTATAACAGAGAAATTGAGTTTTTATCTAAACAATTTCCAGCCACGTACTACGTTTTTGACATTTTATACCTTGATGGAAATAATCTGCAGAATTTAGAACTTTTAGAAAGGCGAAGAATCTTGACTAATATTGTAAATACAAACTCTAAGATAAAGATATCTGATTTTATCGAAGAGTATGGCATAGAAGTTTTTAGAGAAGCTACACGAATGAACCTGGAAGGAATTGTTGCCAAACGTAAAACCAGTAGATATTTTCAAGGAATAAGATCCAAGGATTGGCTCAAAATAAAGAGTATAAAGACACAAGATTGCATAATTATAGGATATACAAAGGGAGAAGGAAATAGAGAAAAATATTTTGGCTCTTTACTTCTTGCCGTTGTCAATAATTCTGATGGCAAATTAAGATTTGTTGGTCATACTGAAAGCGGGTTTAATTTAAATCAACTTAAGGAAATGTACAATGAATTACAAAAAATAAGGATTGAAAAATGTCCTGTTGAATATGTTCCATATACAAATCGAGAACCGGTATGGGTATCACCCAATCTTGTAGTAGAAGTAAAATTTAGTGAATGGACATATGAAAAGATAATGAGATCGCCTATATTCCTTAGGTTTAGAGAAGACAAAGGTCCTTA
>JAREAI010000202.1:0-8070 GCA_029240435.1 Nitrososphaeraceae archaeon
TGTTGGTGTTGCTGTTCCTACTGATTCTACTTCTTCTTCGCCTTCATCTTCTTCTTCTGCTGTTGTTGTTGTTGTTGTTGGTGTTGTTGTTGTTGCTGTTGGTGTTGTTGGTGTTGTTGTTGTTGTTGGTGTTGTTGTTGTTAGTGCTGTTGTTGTTGGTGTTGTTCCTACTGATTCTACTTCTTCTTCGCCTTCATCTTCTGCTGCTGTTGTTGGTGTTGTTGTTGGTGTTGTTGTTGGTGTTGTTGTTAGGAAGGATAATACACCTCCCCCTTGTTTTATTGGGCTACCAACTTTTTCTCTATCTGCTGGGATTGATGCTGATTCAGGTATCTGTACTTCTGCTAATGCTACTACTGGATCCACATCTGCAGATAATTTATCCGCCACAAAATCTGAAACTTGGTTTGCAGTATGATCATGACCACCTTCATATAATTTTGCAACAGCACCTATTTTGTTTAATACAATGGGATTTGCTGCCACATCTGTTTCGAGATTGCGCACAGATTGTAGAGCCTGAGACGGTCCAGCATCGTTAGCAACTCGAATAAGAAAATCACTAAGCGCTATTAGAGTTGCTTCTACTGAAACATCATTTTGCCTAGCTATTATTAGAGCGATATTATATATCCTCCTATCGATATCGGAATTTACTGCACATAGAATACAAAATAAGGAAAACTTTTCTTTGCCACTGCTACTGCTGCTACTACTACTGCTGCTACTGATTCCACCTCCTTTATTAACTTCACTGCTTTTGACCACCTTTTTTATAATCTGTATAGTTTCACCGCTTTTACCACCATCATCTGAATCCTGTTTTACAAGCTGTAATATTGCTTGTGCTATAATTCCACTTGGATTATGTGCTATGTGACTTGCAATCTGACATATAGATTGTGCAGTCACAACATTTCCTTGTGTTTTGAAAATTTGAAGAGCTATTTGTACGAGTATTGACTCTACCTTCTCAACAGAGACGCCAGCTTGATTTGCTATTATCTGTGCTGCCTGTCTTACGTGTTCGTTTACGTTGCCTGATCCACCGCATACTAGTTGAACAGCTATATTGACTAGCGACTGCGATATGTTTTTACCCCTAGCTTTCTCTTGTATAATTTGTTCTATAATATATGCTACATTATCACCGGATGCTAGTTGTTGTGCAAAATTGGATAATGATTGTGATACGGTACCAAATGGATAGATGGTAACCTGCGAATATATCTGACGAATTTCTTCAATAGCCTTCTCTTTACTTGCTGTCTGAGCTGATTGCTTGACTAATTGTACAAGTATTTGTTGGACCTGAACTGGATTAGTATCTGGATTTGTGCTTGCTACTCGTTGTGCAATCTGATTAATTGTTTTGATAGTAGTATCAACTTTATCCTTAGCAGTATTCTTACTTTCTGAGGAGGTTGTGGATGTTACAGGATTCGAGGGTAAAGGAGACTTAACAGGATCAGCACTTTTCTTCTTAACAGGATCAGCATTTTTGTCTTTTGTTGATGCTGAGGGTTGTTCTTTTTCTACTTCTACAGTAGGTGTTGGTAATACGTTTCTAACACCCTCATTTTCTGCTCCTGCTGCTATCGTTGTTGATGCCGTAACATTACCTAAAGTTGTGGTATTGCCTAAAGTGGATACTGGTTGTTGTTGTTGATTTTGATCAGATACTGCTCCTATGACATTTACACTATTCCATTTTGTTAAATTAGTAGGATTATTAATACAAGATAATTTTGAAGTTAGTTCGTTTGTACTTCCATTTGTAATAAGATGGTAATCAGCAGTATATGTAAAATTCCATGTTGAATAATCATTTACTCCCCCAGGACCAGTTGCTATAGCTTTTTGAAATGGTTTTAAGTTATTCCAATCAGCATAGACTGTACAATCTGTAGCAGCATTATCTGTAGATATTCCAGATATTGTAAGCTCGCCAGCTGGGACTTGTTGACCTGTACTAGGTGATGTAATTTTTACACCTATTACTTGCTGCTGCAGTTGCTGTTGCGGCTGTTGTGCATATATAGCGCTATTAGCTGGAAAAGCACAAATAAGAATTATACCAAAAGTAAATAATAGTATTGATTTTTTGAAATCGAATCTAGTAAGTCGTTTCATATTTAAGACTATTGCAATAATGATTATAATAAAGTTGGGATTTGAAAATGGAACTTATATATATAATATGCACCACAGACATGTTAAAAAATTTTTATCAATGAATAGATATTATCTATTTGGTAAATTCTAGAAGCTTTCATCTAAATTTCCAAATTTAAGATGAGTGTGTATTATTAGATGCAATATTTTATAAACAAATTGATTATCTAACGAAGTATGAAGCCTGATTATTTTAAATATAGGGAGTAAATCAGAATAGAGGAAGAATTAAGATTTCAGAATAAAATAATTATGCTAATGTTTTCGATATCCGTTCTAATGCTTCTTCTGTTCCTTCCGAAATGTGTTTTTTTACCATTCTTGTGAACATTCCCAAAGTATTTCCTACATCATTTATCATAATGTTTTTTGTGCCTTTCATTGGGCCATCTATAATTCTTATTTTAACCGATTTTTTTGGGTCTATTGTCACAATTTCTTTACATATAGAATTTCTAAAACTAATTACTACTTCTCTTTCGATGATCTTTCCTATCTTTTTTATATTTTTGATAGATTTAGTACCATGCCAGAATTCAGGTTCTCTATCAATATCTGCTACGATCTCCCAGACTTTATCAAGTGGTGCAGCTAATTCTCTGCTTACCTGAATTGTAACCATATCTTCTTAAATAATTAATCAACTATTTGGAGATATCCTTGTCTTTATCTATTAATACTTTAACTACTAAGAACATATTATGATATATTAATATGAAGATAAAACGTAAAGTTAAGGCGCTGTGATAAATTCTTTATCTGGTCTTTATTATTGAATTTAACTGTAATAACGATAAATAATATCGATGAAATATTTGATATAAATAATCACTTTTTCCTAATGGAAAAGATCTTCAATTGATTCTATACTAAAAACTCAACTTAATGGTAGAGAAAAACTAAATGTAGCTAGCTTCCTTCCCATCAGCATTATTTTGAACCAACATCTTTCCACCATTATCTTCGATAGTGCTATTTGAGATAAACAACCTAAATCCTAAACCAGTGCCCCCTTAGATAATTTTGAAGTAAACTTTGAAATCTAAGCAAAATCTCCCTGATCCATGCCCGAACCAGTATCTTTGACTCTAACAAATGACTTCTTTGTTGTATTGTTTTCATATTTATGTTCCCTCATTTTATGCTCGCACCTAAACACTGGGACTAAAGGCGTCAGATGGTCAAAAGCAAGTGAAAAATCATTATTCTTTATGACGTCCAAAAGTTGATTTGCCAGTCAGCTGATTCTCGTATTATACTTCTTAAAGTTCATTTTGTTCAGGTGTTGTTAAAGAATCTATTAGAAATACCTAAAAAACAATGACTAGTATTTAGCCCATTTTTATTATAATTTAGTATTTAAATTGTTTCTTCATATTTAATATCATCTGCTGTTATATTACTAATGATGTAATTTCTAAAGGTTGTATGCATTCCATGACTTCACTCTTAATAAAAAGACATGATAACTCTTATAATAATTATATACGATAAAAATTTCAGTTGTAGTAGAGTGGAAGGATTTATCGGATCAGGGCTATTGATAAATCCTTTACGCTGGATAAGGACTTATTTCGCTCCTCTACTACAAAATACTAATCCACAATAGAATTATTAAATATTTACAATATTTTCATTTAATAGAATGAAAACTAAACTTGAAGAACATATCTAAAGTAAAATATGAAGCTATCAAACTCTTTCAACAATGTCTCGGAATGAAATGTAGAAAACCCCGTCGATCCTTTATTTATTTTTATTTTTACTTTATAATTATTATTTTCATCAGATAAAACCGGTTTTGCTAAACTAAAAGATTATTATTATTTTATATATTTCATTTTGTCGAAGAATTGTTATACAGAATCTTTAAGAATCCTGCTTACATCATATATGTATCGGATCATATTATGTCTAGCAATTCTATAAACGAACAACTAAAACAATTTGAAAATCTAAAACGAAAACTGGAAAGTCCAGAATTGCAACAAATAGTTGAGAAGAATTTAGATAAACTTAGAGAACAAAATCGTATGATTCACTCAGAGATTCTAAAACAATCCATTGATAGAATGGAATTGTTGATCATAGACGAAGATTTGATAGCTGCAGCTGGATACAAGATATATATTGAACATTTAATATCTTTAGCGCAGCATCTATGATATTATATTTAAGTATACAGAAAGTTACAAAATAATGATAGCTCATTAGCCATATGAAAATAAATTCTTAGCATAGAATAAAGGATTCATCTTCGTAGAGAAGTAGGATCCTAATATTCTTTGTATTTTGTATCTGAAGATATATTACTTTAGAAGTGAATTTTTAATAATAATATAACTTCAAATAATATACATTGAACCACTTTGCTAAATAAAATAGTAGAATTCCGTTCTTTAATTCCAGGACGATTACTATAACCATAAGCCAATATTCGGGAGTACTAGCCAATTAAATAGCTAGATAGCTAGGGTATAAAATACACTATAAAACTTGTTCCAATAATTCCTGCAACAATAAGAGCCGTTAGTAGTATTCCTTTTTTACTTACTTTTTTTTTATTCGTATTAATATTATTACTATCGCTTGCCATTTTATAACATAATTGTTTATTTTTATATATATAATTTATGATATCGCAAAGGCATCGGAAGTGTGCGATTAGTCAATTTGTTGATGTTTGAAACCTTTTTAACTAACAACAGAAACAAATGCATGATCAATCAGAACACTCATTGTAATAAGTATTGAACTAACTTTGTAGATCTTTAAGTATAACTATAGTCTTTAATTTACAAAGCTTTAGAATTCTTCTACATATAACCAAAAGACAAGTATGTAAAGTGTATTTATGCAGGATAGTTAACTAAATGCTATTCTAATATAAGGCATCAGTGCATATAAAATATCTAATCACTCAA
This sequence comes from Nitrososphaeraceae archaeon, assembly GCA_029240435.1. GTDB lineage: Archaea > Thermoproteota > Nitrososphaeria > Nitrososphaerales > Nitrososphaeraceae > JAJNBK01. Next base: position 5,100 of record JAREAI010000202.1, read on the forward strand.
TGAATGAAAAGGAAGTTGCGGATGAAATTACTAGGCCTTGTAATGAATGGATATCTGAGCAACATGCTACAGAATATTTGAGTAGAGCAAATGATATTCCTCATAGAAAAGAAGGAGAATCTGTGCTTTTTGATTATATTCCTCTTACTGCAAAACGTATTTTAGATCTTGGAACGGGTGATGGAAGATTATTAAGACTGCTTAAAATGAGTCGACCCGAAATCGAGGTCGTAGCCATAGATGTTTCTCCAACCATGATAAAGTCAGTCAAGAAAAATTTCGCAGATGATAAATTAGTAAGAATAGTAGAACATGATCTCCAAGATCCATTGCCTGAACTTGGCTATTTCGATGCTATCATATCAAGCTTTGCCATACATCATCTGACTCATCAGCGCAAGTACTCTCTTTATACAGAAGTCTTTTTTGCACTTAGACCAGAAGGTATTTTCTGTAACCTAGAACATGTAGCCTCGCCTACCAAAAATCTTCACCAAAGATTCCTATTTACCGTAGGTAAAACAATAGATACAGAGGATAAGTCAAATAAGTTACTAGATATGGGTGTCCAACTTGAGTGGTTACGCAACATTGGTTTTATCGATGTAGACTGCTACTGGAAGTGGCTTGAGTTAGCACTTTTAATTGGATTTAGACCATAATAATGGTTATCATGTATTTAGACTTCATTAGTCAATATAATGGTTAAAATTCAAAGTGCTATAAATATAGCATACATTTGATATAAAAGGAGAATATCATTTAATTATACTTTTGTTGTATATTATGTTGGAAGAGGAGATCTGCTTTGTGTAATCCTAGTGAAACTAACTCAAATAATATTTTACCAGCATCGATTTCATATTCTTATTGTCAATTTAAATTCGTCTACTACTATGCAAAGCTTTCAAAACACATAGAGCCTCGTTGCTGGAGCACTAGTGATCATATGTGGTGATCGTATTAGTAAGATAAACCATGGCTCAATGTTATATTTGCGGAGTAACTGAAAGCATTCCCTTTAAATGTAATTACTGCCAAAAATCATTTTGTCATATCCATAGAATTCCCATTAATCATTCATGTCCTTTTATAGACGAATACACAAAGAAAAGAAAGGGTGTATTTTTAGATAAAGGCCATAATGTCGTAAGTAGGAGCAGCAATATCTTGAGTTCGTTATCCAGAGCAATAAGAATAAAATCCTCTAAAACTGAATTACTGCATTTATCTGTTGCAACGTTCTTAGTTACTGCAGTGGGTCTTTCATTAAACAACTACCGATATATTTCTTGGCAATTCTTAGCTATATTTATCAGTGCATTCCTTGTTCATGAATTAGCTCATAAATTCTTGGCTCAATTTTATGGGAGCTGGGCAGAATTTAGAGCTGAGATGTATGGTCTTATAGTAACAGCAATATCAGCCTTACCAATTATGCCGTTTAAGTTTATAGCTCCTGGTGCTGTCATGGTTGGATTATCAGATAGAAATAGATTTGGCAGAGTTGCATTTATTGGACCATTAACGAACTTAGTCATGGGGTTTGGATTCCTAGCCTTATCATATTACTATTATCCATATTATCCATATTTGTCAGCGGGTGCGTCATTTAATGGCTGGATTGCAATATTCAATCTAATACCCTTTGGTCTATTAGACGGACAGAAAATTTTTGATTGGAACAAAGTTGTTTGGGGTTTGACAATGGCTATTTCTATGGGATTATTTATTCTTGCATATATCTAACTGATCGATCCTTTTTAAATGCTTCAATTTTCTAGCCAGTAAGTGAACGTCAAGTTCGTCATCTAGGCGGTCAAATTAGTCGTCAAGTTGGTCAAGCAGAGAATATAGGCTGATGATGCTGTTATAATAGTACTCGGTTTGAATATTAAATTTCGATCAATAATCTAAAATGCTTATTATCGATTCGAGCAAGAAAGAAATACGATCCTAGATAAAATTTATTAACTAATTGCTAAGATAATTTTAAAAGAGTAACGTAGTTAATTAAATGTTATAAATTTGTTATAATGTAAATTTAGGTTAGTACATTCTATTGATACTCCAGTCAAAATAAATACCAGAATTTTACATTGAACTATGGTTATCAAATCTCATTCTCTCCTGGCGATGTACACTTAATCATGTGATAGCTGATTTTTCTATTATTCTTTACCATTAAGAATTTCTTCTTTACAATTCACCAAACTAAGCTCATTACACCGTAGTTGATATAAAGTCAATTGCTAACCACACGATTTTTATAGAATACAAAGAATCATCACTGTAACATAAATATATAAATAATATATTTATATGCTAATATTTGCAACTCAAATATTAGTAGTTAGGAAAACTCATCGTTATTTGTAATTTTTGAGGAGTTGGGAGAAAAGATAAATTCCATAGACTGTAGTTGTTGTCTGCGGTCCACTGAACCTGCTGCGATACCAGTATCAATTATCTGTGTTTGTTCTTCTTCTTCTTCTGTCTTCTCTTCAAATGTCTTATTCAAAATAACTCCTATATCTTTAAATGATATCCAAAGCCTCTTTTGCTATCTCCTGTGTGTTTTACCTTGATTGTTATGACTAGGCAATTTATCAGATGGTAATCGAGGGTATAGGAGACTGTATACTGATAAGAAAGCTTTCTATGTCTGACATCGCCATAGTATTGGATAAGCCTTATTTGTTATTTCCTTTAATAGTACTTGTCTGTTAAGTCATAGTACGCTATCTATAAATCACTATTGTATGAATGATTGGCAAATGTTTTAGAGTGTCAAATAATTAAAGACTAACCAGTCCCATAGGTAGAGACAGTAATTACATTGTCGCCTCTGATAAGAATAGTACCAAGGTTATTGGACTTGCCATGTTCTTCTAATAATTCTACTGAATCTTGTAGGAACAAATTCATTTGTTGATCGAATCTAAGTAAGATACCTTTGATTGCTTTTCTT
>JAREAI010000203.1:0-5765 GCA_029240435.1 Nitrososphaeraceae archaeon
ACAATACTATTTGATGCTAAACTGCAGTTTAGGAGTAACGAGATGACAGAAGAAATATACCAACAAATTAATATTTATACAAGTGAATTATTGGAACACGTTAATTTGGAAAAGACTGAGATAAATAATGTGAAAACAAAGCTGTCCCAACAGACATTAGAGAATAACAACCTCTTAACTATAACGCCTAACTCTAAACTAACAGAAAACCAGCAAAATTCAGCTAAAACTGCCAAATCTACACAACTTCAAGAAGAGGAATCTAACATAGAAAATATAGCAGTTCCACAGGTTGTGACAACTGCCACTGTAAACACTTCAGAGACTAAAGGAAAAAACACTTCAGAGGTTAAAGATAAGATAGCTGAAGATGAGGAAGACAAGAACTCCAATAGTGAAAGAGAAGAAAACTGGCTCAATCAAGTAATTAATGAATAAAACCCAGTGCTGAGCCGGGCCGGGTTATATCATTGATTCATCTATTTTATAGAATTATGTTACTAAAAAATGTGTCAATATATTAAAATAAACAATTTAGGGTATTTAAGTCGTGAAATACAGAAGCAGAACAGAAATTGTAGCAATGATTTTAGAAGCAGCCAATGGAGGAGCAACAAAGACAAAAATTATGTACAAAGCTTTTCTTAGCTATGCACAATTGAGAGAATATCTTTCTGTTCTCATTGAGAACAATCTACTGGAGTATTTAGAAGGCTCTCAAACATACAAGACCACAGAGAAAGGCTTGAACTTCCTAAAAATGCATAATGAAATAGACGAACTTTTACAGACCTCTTCAAAGCAGGGAAAGTAGTCCTTTTCCTATATTTTTCTAGATGTAATAGTAAGCAAATATTATGACTGCATTAATTGCAGTCATACACAATAATATCTAGCGCAGAATAATTACATCTATTTGGCTATCCTCGGTCTAACGTTTTATCATTACTATTAATGGGGTCACTTATTGATAACGACCCAGGTTTCTAGACTTCAAACTAATAGTAATAGATTGAAATTTTTTTTTAAAACTTTTCACTAAAAGGAAATATGGTTATGTTTTGGTAATCCCCTGATGTTTACTTCTATTCTTTTTACTGTCAGATCACTTTAACTTTTTTAACTTTTTCTTAAATTTTAGAGAAGTAATTATCCGAGTCAGAATGTTGTGGTGAAAGGTTTAGGACTAAATTGTAATTTCACAGTATGGCTCTGCTCCCTCAGTGATTACCTTCTCTATAATCGGAGAAAGTTTCATTGTCATTATCTTCCTTTCATTTTAAAAAAGTGTAACTATACTTTTATTCCCTTATTCACTTATTAACTACACCTAGTATAATTGCCCATTAAGCATAATGGCAACAAAAATTTTTGTAAACCTACCAGTAAAAAATCTCAATAAAACAATAGAGTTCTTTACTAAACTTGGTTTTAAGTTTAACCCTCAATTTACTGATGAAAATGCAACATGTATGATTGTTGGTGAAGATATATTCATCATGCTCTTGATTGAAAACTTTTTTAAAACTTTCACTAAAAAGCAGATTTCTGACACTTCAAAAAATACAGAGGTAATAGTAGCATTATCTGTTGAAGGCAGAGAAAAGGTAGATCAGATGATAAATAAGGCTATAGAATCTGGAGGCAGGGAATCTAGAGAACCACAGGATCATGGATGGATGTACGGACGTAGTTTTGAGGACATTGACGGACATCTTTGGGAAGTAATATACATGGACGAAAGTGCGATGAAAAATGATGGAAAACCTTCATGATAAGTATTCTTAAAAGTTAAAATAATATTAGAAAGATGGTTTAGAATAATACCAAAGAACACCTTTTCCTATAAACCCTTGAATATACCAAGTTTAAAGTAGTATAGTCAAACTGCAAAAAAAGTGCTAACCATATTTGCATATCCCTTTTCCATCGTCCAAGCCCAGTTTTAATAGTAAAAGTTTCTGAGCCGCAGGAATGATTCAACGATTCATATCGTCTGAAATGAAAAGGTAGCGGGCTGAGTGTAGGGCTCACCTGCGGCTCCAATATCATTCAGTCCTCGTTGAACCTACCCGACAAAAAGATACAAATGACAATTGATATTAAAGTCTCCTAGTAGCGCACACAGACCATTTTTCTGTAATATCAATCATTTATTGTAATATTTTCAAATGTATAGCCATTGAATTTTTCTACTATTGGAAATGTTTTATGCATGTTCATCCATTTTGTTTAATGATAATTTATGTCAGAAAGTCCAGATTTTAGTGGTCTATCGAAGGTATATGAGGAAAGTGAAAAGGTTAGGATATCGTTAGAAGGAAAAAAATTTAATAAAATAAGAAAATATGCAGAGGAGCATTACGAGCAATTTTGGGCAGAACAGGCAAAGAATCTAGTTTGGTTCAAAGAATGGGATAGGGTGCTTGATTGGAAAAATCCACCATTTGCAAAGTGGTTTGTTGGAGGTAAGTTAAATGCATGTGTCAACTGTCTGGATAGACACGTAGCTTATGATACCAATCTAAAAAATAAAGCTGCCATAATCTGGGAAGGTGAGAATGGTGAAAATAGAACATTTACCTATTATCAATTATATCGTTCTGTTAATATATTTGCTAATGCTCTAAAAAATATTGGGGTTAGGAAAGATGATCGTGTTACAATATATCTTCCTATGATTCCAGAGCTCCCAATTGCTATGCTATCATGTGCAAGAATTGGTGCCATACATAATGTTGTTTTTTCTGGCTTCAGTTCACAGGCACTGATTGATAGGATAAATGATTCAAAATCGAAGATTATAATTACTGCCGATGGCAGTTATAGAAGAGGCAAACTTTTAGAATTAAAGAGGATCGTCGATGAAGCCATTTCTAATACATCTTCCGTAGAACGTGTTGTAGTTTTGAAAAGGGCATCAAATAATGTCATAATGGGATCAAAGGATGTATGGTGGCATGATATAATTGATAGTGCCTCACAGTATTGTGAGCCAGAGGTTGTAGATAGTAACCACCCCTTGTTTATTCTATATACTTCTGGCACAACGGGTAAACCTAAAGGTGTAGTTCACGGTACAGGTGGGTATCTCACGCATCTCAATATAACAGCTAAATGGGTCTTCAATTTTAGGAAAGATGACGTTTATTTTTGTACTGCAGACATTGGTTGGGTAACAGGTCATAGCTATATTGTTTACGCTCCACTTATGCATGGTGTTACTGAAATACTGTATGAGGGGACCCCAGATTATCCAAAACCCGATAGATATTGGAAGATAGTTGAAAAACATGGTGCTACAATTTTGTATACTACTCCTACGGCGTTACGTATGTATATGAAATTTGGAGACACTATTCCCAACTCATTTGATTTATCTTCACTGCGCTTGCTAGGAACTGTTGGCGAACCAATTAATCCAGAAGTATGGATGTGGTATTTTAAAACAATAGGAAAAGAAAATTGTCCAATTATTGATACTTGGTGGCAAACAGAAACAGGTGGAATTATGATAAGTGCATGTACTGGTATTGAAGAAACTATACCTATGAAGCCCGGCTCTGCTACGTTTCCATTCCCCGGATTATATCTTGACATTGTCGATGAAAGCGGAAATTCAGTAGCCTCTAATACAAAAGGGTACCTGGTAATTAGAAAACCTTGGCCTGGAATGTTGATGACGCTTTGGCAGGATGATGACAAGTATAGAAATACGTATTGGAAAAAGTTTCACAATTTGTATTATGCCGGTGATTATGCCCTATTAGATTCCAGTGGTTATATCTGGCTTCTAGGTAGGGCTGATGATGTACTCAAAATAGCTGGACACAGACTTGGTACAATGGAACTAGAAAGTTCATTTGTATCACACAAATCTATTGCAGAAGCTGCAGTTACCAGTATGCCAGATGAGAAAAAAGGAGAGTCTGTTATAGCTTTTGTGGTACTTCGAACTGGTTTTTCGGAATCTGATGATCTGCGTAAAGAAATTGTTAATCATATTAGAAACACTGTAGGACCAATTGCAACACCTAATGAAATCTATTTTGTTAATAAACTGCCAAAAACTAGAAGTGGAAAAATAATGAGAAGGTTACTTAAATCAATAGCAAATGGAGCAACAGAGATTGGAGATACGACTGCAATAGAGGACGGGACATCATTAGAAGAAGTAAGACAAGCTTATAATGAAATGCATAAGATACTTCATTAAGCTATACGTACTATATTCCTACCATCCCTCCTATTTCCCATAATTTGTCGTAATATATGTGAGAAAATATACCAAAATGATAGTAGGACAGTCACATTATCTAGCTGGCAAGAATATTGTATAGATGTGTGTTATACTTATAATCATAAAGTATACATAACAAAGATTAAGAGAAGGGAAACTTTACCGTAACTCTATATTATAACTCTATACTGAAGATAAAACGCCTATTATCAATTGGAAAGAGTAAACTCGGGGGGATGGCGGCAATGGCTGCTAGAGCACTACGTAAAGAAGGTATATCCTGTGGGTTAATGAACATTATTCCAATTCAAGTTTTTATGGTGAGATTGATAGTAGACCGACTAGATGAAAGGGAAGTAAGTAGAAAGAAGAAAAAAGGTATTAAATAATAGAATTAGTGAGATTTTTCCTTCGTCATTGATATTAACTAGAAAAAATCGATTGATAGAAAAGGAAGTAGAACAACAACAGTCATTGTCAGAACAAAGACATCAACAACAGCTAATAGTTGATGTATATGGTAGAGCATCTGAGCCAATATGTACTTACCATAGATGTAGTCATAAGTTCTCTGTTCATGGTTTAGGCAATTGCAAGTGTAGACATCCTACAAACAAGACATTAGGAGTGTTTACCAGATATCCATGAAAGAAATCACAATAAAGTTGTAATAAGAATACATCCAATATGTAAAGAAGGGCCAATTAAAATATTGCATAAGAGGATTGTTACTACACATGAAGAAGCTTTTGATACGTGCTACAAAAGAACTTGCAATTAAATTAGAAGAAAAATTAAGACATCACTATGATGTTCAGCTGGATATTTTAGATGATCATGATGATAAAAATAAGAGTAACGCTAATGTCTGCGAAATAAAAGTCAAGATAAGAAAAGATTGGGTCACACTATGTAGATTTGCACCCAATGAGAATTTAAAAGATATATTAACTATGTTTCAAGTCAATTATGAACTAAAGGCAAGAAGAAGAGACACATAGCTATATTTTTTATCAGTGTTAAAGGTAAGTCCATTCTTGGCTTGAATAAAGCTCAACACTAAATAGACTTATATATTATTATTTAGAAATGCGTTCAATTTTGACCACTACTTGATCTCCTTCCTGCCAATCTTCCTTTTCTATAATATTAGAATTAGTTTCACCGAAAACTAATTCTAAAGGATAATGATCCCGACTTACTTGAAAGGTCACCATTTTCAAATTACCATCATTACGTATTTTTTTCACACCTGTTTCAAATGATATTCCCATTTTGTTTCTTAATATTAGTGATTTTATAGATATTATAACCGTTGTGGTGGTGCGTGGTGCCTTAACATACTGATTACAACTAATCATTAACCCGTCATTTCATTATTATCTTAACCTATTCTGTATTAATAATTCAGTTTACTTTTACTTATTTAGCCAATACTTTTCCCTACTGTTAATAATGCTGAAATCTTGTTTACTATGGTCTCTGCACTGATAGGTTTAGTGGTAAAGCCATCAGCTCCATAATC
>JAREAI010000204.1:0-5209 GCA_029240435.1 Nitrososphaeraceae archaeon
ATTTGGTGTAAAATGAGAACCACCTGGTTTGATTCTTGACTGTCTTGCAACAAGTAATACTTTTTCATCTGGATTTAACATTTCAGTTATTTTACTAATGTCATATAAGTCATCATCATTATCTGTAAAGGGCTTTTTAATAGGAGAATCTTCGTTGTTGCCGCCGAAGCCAAAAGGCATATTGAATATACCTTTAGAAAGTCTTATTTAAGAAATATGTTACCTTGAATTTGGCAGATAGCGTTAACAAAAATTATATCTACTGCTTACATCAGTTTATATCATGATCCAAATTGACTAAATTACATTTTTTGATTCGCTTTATATCTTAAAAGTCTATCAATTAACTGGCTAATCGTTTTCTGCTGCTGAAATATCAAAGCCATAAACAGTGAATTCAGCAGAGTTGTATTTTCCTTTAGCATTGAATGCTTTAGTGTATTCTTCTTTTTCGCATTCATTTAACATCTTACTGAATAGAATCCTATCTTCTTCTCTTAAGCTATACTCAAAATTGCTCCATGATTCTATTTCCTTAGCAAGAATGTTATTTTCTTCTTTTTCTTCCTTTGTCATAGTGTATTGTTCTTAATACTCAACTATTGATAAGTTCAATTAAGATTTGAAGCACCAATCAGAGACAGGGAGTCTAGTGTAGATATCCAAGCCAATAATTTAAATTAATCAAATTAGATAAGGAGTCAATTAACTCTAAAAAAGAGAATAGCTCCACAACATAGATGATGATGAGGTTTGTATGTTATTTGGCATATGATCATAAGAAGAGTTATCGCAGTAGATGCTTTGGAGAACTCATGGGTCAAAATTTACATACTAGTGGATCTCGCTTGCCTGATAAATTCAAAAGTCAACCCAAGACAATCCTATGAATCAATAGACAGAACAGGACGATAGAATATACCAGATAATTAAAAACTCTGTTGGAGAGAAAATAACGACAACATCCATGATAAGTAAATTTATACCAAAAGCTAAACTCTGACAAGCAGCTTCGGCAAGTAAGGAGAAAAGATACCATATTGTCTATATTTGTATTACCTATCCTTTATCATCGGCTGTATACACCTCTAGAGGATCTCCAATATCTTTTTTTAAAGCTGTAAAGTTTTCTCTATTGCATTTAGACTTTCTAGAGTCATGATTATTAACTAGACTTGAAAAAAGATGAGTTATCTCGAATGAATTTTCATTTGCATCCCTCTTGGCCCATTCCAATCTTGACGCTTTATTTTGGCCTAGATATATGGAAACTGAAAACACAATGGATAGAAAAGTTTAAGAATTATCTCTTTTCATAATATTTTAGAAACCTATTTTTAAGACTGATATCAGCACTAATCCCTCCGGACCCGCATCAATATTTACATTTTATTTAAACCAAAATTATACTTATTGTGAAATATAGTTGTCTGTAATTGAAGAACGACAATGTCTGTGACAAGAAACGAATAGTGTATATTATGTGGAGAGATAACTTAAATATTTCATCATAATATATAGTGCATATATGGCAGTATAATTACAGACACTCTGAATGCAAATAGTGTGTAGTGGTAACAGTTGGAAACAGAGGGTAACAGAGGTAACGAAGCACTAGTAACGGTAACAAAATTGGTAACAGATGATAAAAGCGTTTAAGATATTGAAAGTATAATTTAGATACAGTAGTAAAAGAAGATGCCAACGATAACAAGACAAGAAAGAGAAAGACTTGTACTAGATCTTTACAATCAAGGTAAAACCATACGTGAGATAGCAAAAGAGGTTAGGATGTCATTTAGAGATATAGGAGCTATTTTGAATAAGGCAGTTGGGGAGAAGATTGAAGGATCGAAAGAAGTGATAAAACAACAAGATAACAATGATACTGACAAAAACCAGCAGCAACACCTATCTTTATCCACCCAAGCATACAAACTCTTCTCTAATGGAAAGACTCCATTAGAAGTAGCTATTGAATTAGACCTGAGAGAGTCAGAGGTAACTAAATTTTACAAAGAGTATTGGAAGCTAAAGCAGCTACACAATCTGAGTATGGTTTATGAAGAGACTAAAGGTGATATTGAGCCCTTTCTAAACTTATATAGATTATCTAAAGCTGCAGGTATGAGTCTGCAACAAGTAGTTCATCTTCTTAAAATCGCAAACAATAACCTGCCAGAAATTGAATTGAGATATGAAAGGCTGAAAAAGGAGATAAATAGGTTGGAATTTAAGAAACAGCAATCACACACAGCTTTGTTATACTTCAAAAATCAAATAGAAATCAAAAGCAAAGCCTTGACCTCTTATCGTATATCTTGTAAAAGAGAAAGAAGAGAGATAGAACATCTACATAATGAACAGATAAGAATAGAAAATCTTGTTAGCATATTTAAGAGCAATAATGAAGAATACCTTAAAATCAAGCAGGAAGCTGAAGAAAAGGTGAAAAGTGTTTTAACAGATAGTAAATTACTCTTACAATTCGCTCTTGCATCAGTAATTGAAGCATTAAGAAGAAACCCTGAAACATGTAATTCCGTATTGTATAATATTTCAAATAATACTACTGCTGCTTCTTATGGATCTAACTATCTTTCGTTAATGTTGTCAGGACGAAAGCAACAGCAACAACCATTTGCCTATATTAGTGACGATAGCTATATTGCTTTGATAGTAGAAGAGGCTGAAAAGCTTTACAATCAGTTAACGACAGAATTGACAAATCAGATTATAGCAGCAGCTGCATCTATTAGGGCATCGTCACTACCATCATCATCAGCTAATACTAACAAACAGAAATTAACCCATAAGAATGATAATACATATCAAACAGAAGAATTTAGATATAATAATAATCAACCAGAAATTTATGACAATGACCAAGAGCAATCGAATGAATGATAATAGTTTTTAGTGGTGGTAGTTAATTTTAATGAATAAATGGAAGTTATGAGTTTCCCCATATCTTTTCGTACAATAGGTCATATGGTTAAAGCTTGTATACTTCAAGTCTACTAAGTCTACCTAAGTGTATAAAGCTTCCAATATATTATTTAGTGGTGATAGAATGAATGCAAATCAAAAGAGTAAGATCCGCATCGGCACCCATAGTTAGAATCTATGCGCTAGCAGAAAATTCCTACTAATGCTGTTTCAGAAGAGAAAGTGAATGCAAATGCATAGATCAGCATAGTCTATGCCACATTTTAAAGCTATAGCGCCTCCATGAGAATGATATCTAGCGTATGCGCTGTTTTAATGCCTACGAATATCTGTTGTTTTTGAAATTAGAATTTATATATGTTTTTCTAATAGATCAAATCAACAACAAAAAACATTAGAACATACTAGCTATAGATCTAAGTTAATAGAGCTATGTATACTGAGCAAAGTTTTATTATTGTAATTTTATTAGTTGCTATTATATCAGCAGTGCTATTTTCATTCTTGGTAACAACAAATACTATTATCTCATTATTACCTCCATATAATAATATAATTACAACTATTATATTTCAACAGCCCAGCAGCAGTAATCGAATCGAAGACAGCACAGAAGATGTGAAACTAATTAGTATATACAGTACAAAGATACTTCCTGTAGTCAGAGATTATCATGATATTATTTCTGCTAGTGTAAATAAGGTCGACGATGGCAGCAAAATGATATTGACTATGGATCTAGCTGGAGATGCCAATAAAAATGAAAAGTATGAGACAGTATATCTATGGTTAATATATTATACCAGTAATTTACATGGCAGAAACCAACAACAACAACAATTCTATACAGTGATTATACCCAATTTTCCATCTGATTCTAATTTCGAAAATAAGAATGGCTGGTATTTGACAATTTTTAACAATACTGATAGTTCTTACACCCTTCCATTATCGAAAATTTCAGGTATGCCTAAAAATAAAGTTCAAGTATATGTCGACCCTGCTTTTATAGGAAATCCTCAGTCTTTTAATTATGTTGTAAGTACCATGGTCAGGGTTAATAGCACATATCTTAACAAACCGCCAGATTATCTTGCAGATTCTGCTCCTGACGGCAATGAACTTTTCTGGGTGAAATGGTTTAGTTAAAGCAAAGATAAGGGTCAATCGCCTTCTTAAAATACAATACTATGCCGCTCGGGGTCAAAATACTTTCAGCATGTGACTATGACTGTGTGATGCTGTCAAACACATAATTCGTGTGTCTCACAATTCCACTCAAGAGGCTAATCTTGCAGATATGATGTATGCAAGGACTATATACTTCAATCTTGCATTCTCATTGGAATCATTTCTATATAATGATTGGTGTTCGCGGTATATTTATATTCAAAGGTGACAAATCGTAATATATTACAAGTCATTCGAATTTTTTCAGGATTCTATATAATTGTTGATGAATTTGGTTTCAAAATAGCCGTCATCATAATGCTATAAGAACCATATTTTATTTTATTTATGACTTTTTATGTTCATTAGCCAATTATGCTAACGAAAAAACGATGAGTATCTAATATCTTTGTGTATATATACAACATTTGTTAGAACATTATCAGAAGAAGAAGTAGTAATGCAAAAAGCAAGAGCAAGAAAGAATAGGAGTAAAAGTAATAGTAACAACTACAATATGAGCAACAAAGGTGTCTTTGGAATACATCATGTTACAGCGATAACTAGCGATCCACAGAAAAACATAGATTTTTATGCTAATTATTTGGGACTTCGGTTTGTAAAACTAACAGTAAATCAAGATGACCCAACTTCATACCATCTTTACTATGGTGATGAGTTAGGACGTCCAGGTACTATTCTTACTTTCTTTCATTGGCCAGATGCACCTAGAGGACATCGGGGAACTAGTGAAGTGATTGCTACATCTTTTCTGATTCCTGAGAATTCCATTAACTATTGGATAGATAGATTTAAGAGCAAACAAATAGATTTTCGTGGGCCTTACAAACGTTTTGATGATAGCGAACAAGTAATAACTCTACACGACCCAGATGGGCTAGAATTAGAACTTGTAGCACATAAATCTGCAGAAGATAGAAGTGTTAATGTATGGAAAGGAGGTCCAATTCCTATTGAACAGGCCATAAGAGGTTTTTATTCAGTAACTCTATCAGAAGAAGGATACGAACGTACTGCTTCTGTTTTGACTGATGAGTTAGGATTCATTCCCACGCATCAGGATGGAAGC
>JAREAI010000205.1:0-5187 GCA_029240435.1 Nitrososphaeraceae archaeon
GCTGTTCCTCCTTATGGTGAGATGAAAAGAGATTTAGACAGACTGGCTTCACTTGATGGAGTTATAAAATATCGTTTGTTACCTACACTGAAACTTTATAAGATTGGCGTCAGACTGGACATGGTTAATGATGATACAGAAAAGCCAAAGCCAATGGACGAAGTTAAACAATTAAATCCAAAGAAAATTGATATTACAGAAAACGATAAACATTTTATCCGTGAATTACAAAAGGATCTGAAGGTGATTCCAGAACCATTTAAAGAGATGGCAGAAAATCTCAGAATCACAACGACAGAACTCTTTGCAAAAGCTAAGGAATATGAAAAAAATGGTGTAATGCGCCGATTTGCAGCAATATTGCGCCATCGAGACGCCGGTTTTTCTGCAAATGGCATGGTAGTATGGCAGGTGCCTGATGAGAAGATCGATGAAATTGGCTATAAACTTGCAGCTTTTCCACAAGTAAGTCACTGCTATCGAAGACCAGTATATTCTGACTGGCAATTCAATCTATTTAGTATGATTCATGCTCGTACATTGGAAGCAGCAGAAAAGATTGCAGTTGAAATGTCAGAAATAGTTGAAATTAAAGACTATAGAATTCTGTTTAGTTCTAGGGAATTCAAGAAAGAACGAGTAAAATATTTCGAAGAAAGTAACTAACATATACAGTATATACATTTTCTCATTCTATTTTATTCTTATTGATATGTATTGTTTCATTCATCCACTTCTTTTGTAAATATTCAATAATCCCATGTTTTCTTCAATTCTTGCTCTTCTACATACTCAATTCAGACCGGTTTTAATTCAAAATTAACTTTCATCTTCTTCATTATTTATTATCTAAAATATATCAAAAACTTTCCTCTTTTTGCTGTATGTTCGATTATAAATTGCATATTAATAAGTCAGCTCATTTGTCAATGCCAATTGGGAGCCAGTGATATGTATGTAACTTCAGATTCAATATATTCTAATCCTGTCTTAATCAAATACCAACTTCATCATCTATGACAGAAATTATCTTTTAGCTAACATTATGTTGTGTTCACATTTCTCATTGCCAAGTATTATAGGTTAGTCATCTGTCACAAAGATTACATCCATAAGATATTCATTATTGCAATAGTATGATTTATAAATATTGATAAATAAATCAATATCCTTTTTATTAAATATTTACTGCAGAATTCTTTATTAAAATATATATATATATATATATGTATATATGTATATATAATCATCTAAAATTCTATTTTTATAACAGTTAAAACAACCATCTGTTAGAATAATATTAGTATTGTCAAAGATGATGTAAGTCAATACACTTCTAACAGACTTCAAAAATTGAAGTAAAGGCAACGAAAAATTGAATCTATTTTTTCTGGGATATGCTAATTGTTTTTAATTTGGCTCAATATTTTATTTACTCGTTTTATTAGATCTTCATTCTCAATCGGTTTTGGAACAAAGTATCTTTCGCCTAATTTAGGAAACACTTCTTTTCTAAATACCTCATATTCCTGCAATTCAGTCAATGCTGTCAAAAACATTGTCTTGACCTTGGTATCTATTTTTTTTATTTGCTTATATAATTCAAATCCATTCATTTTTGGCATTTTGATATCGAGAATCAATAAGTCATACAAATCAGGTTTAAAATTTTCTAATGCCAAAAGAGCATCATTAAATGGATCAACTTTGAATCCATTCTCTTCTAAAACTACGCTCAATTGTAGGGTAATATCCGCCTCATCATCAACAACCATAATTCGAGGAGCCGAATTTCTTTTTTCGCTATTGATCATAAAAATTACAGAATGTAAGCTTATTTTTAATAACACAGGCAACAGTATGGCATTCTTCTATTCCTTCATAATTTAGAAGGAGAGGATGAAGTAGCAACAGAAGAGAAAGAAGATTGTTGGTGAATATAAAAGTTATTATTATAGAGATCGGTTATCTCTGCCATTTCGTTTTCACTTAGATAATTGCCATCGGCCATTTCCGCAAAGCTTTCAATCTCCTCAACATCAATAACGGTGGGTAACACTATTGATATTTCTTTTTGGGATAGTATGAATTTGAGTGCCAGTTGGGATATACTCCATCCTCTTGCATTTGCAATTGGTTTCATTTTTTCCACTTTTTGCATAGCTTCTAGAATCCATTCTTTCTTTCTGTTGCTTCTATGGTCATTCTTATCAAATGCAGTTTTTTCATTAACCTTGCCAGTTAATACTCCTGAAGCATCAGGAACTCTAACCATAATTCCCACATCATTGTTGTTCTTTCTTACTGCACTTAGAAATGCCCTTCCGGGATCCTGTTCCAAAAGATTGTAAACTGTTTGAAGACATGTAATGTTTCGTTTTTCTATGGCCAAAAGTCCTTCATCCTTCCAACCGATAGCAGGACCCAATGCTACGCCATGACTTTTGATCTTTGTACTTTGTACTAACTTGTCGAGTGAGATAAACAAACTATCATTTTTAATAGCATCCATTTTTGGATTGTGAAGACTATAAACATCAATATAATCAGTTTGCAAACGGTTGAGGCTCTGCTGCAATGCATACTTTAAAAACTCAGGATTATGTTTTTGTGGTAGCTCATTATGGCCAATCTGTATAGCATCGTACATATCATAACCCCACTTTGTAGAATAGACTACCTCGTCACGCATATCTTTGAATGCCCGTGAGACTATTTTTTCACTTTTACCATTTCCATACATATCTGCTGTTTCGTAAAAATTGATACCTAGATCATAAGCACGTTTTAACATCCTGATGGCTTCGTCGTCATCTATCTTCTTGCCCCACCAATCCAGACCTATCGTCCAGGCTCCAAACCCTATTTCACTTACCTTAATTCCACTTCTTCCTAATTTTCGATATTTCATATCTTAGTTTAAAACCTCTTTAATCTCGGCTGCGATCTGATTGAATTTCAAATTATCTATAACTGGTTGTTCTTGTTGTACGTCTGGTAGATGCAGTAGGTCGTCATTATTGTCTCTACTCTTAGTACTGTTATTAATCAACTGTGGAAATTCAATTTCAATCGAAACCCATGACCTGCATCCAGCCCATTCACGTTTAATATCAACCTCTAAAGGATTATTCATTTTATAAACTCGCAACAATAGTACACTTATAGGTTTTTTAGGGTTATAGTCCATTCGTAGATTTACATAACGATCATTCCATATGTGGTATTTTTCTAATTTTCGCAGAATTGACTTATCATTAACTTCTTTAACATCTATGACTTTTGCATATGAAGTTATTTTATTTCTGCCACTATTTGCAGTAGGATGATAAGGAGTAGTTACTTGATGTTGTAATATAATATCTAAATTATTAATATAATCTGGTTGAATGTATTCTTTTGACTGATGTTCAAAGGTTGGGAATAGTAAAAACTTGTTGTGCTTTATTTCAAAACCTTGCCTATATTCCATAATACCGCCTTTCCGTAGAAGCAATACTTGTCTGCCTTCTTCCAGAGCTTTACAAACTATTGCCCATTCTTTGAGTGCGGCCATCATATTATCCTTATCCTCCAAGACTCTTTATAATATCTATGATACCTTTATAAAGGCAAACTATCATAGGGGTATCTCTAACTATATATCTGCTAACTTGAGTTTCACGCAACTGAATTATCAAGTCTTGAAAGTTGATCAAGTTATTGGTCTCAAATGCAAGCATAAAATCCTGATCATGAAGGCCAAAGGAATATGATGTATTGAGTCTGATCTCGGGAAATTTTCTTCCAATTATTATATGTTCTTCCATCATTTTCTTTCGTTGTTCAAATGGAAGTAAATACCATTCCCTTGATTTTACAAAAGGGTATACGATGACGTACTTAAGGGGTTCTTCGCTAGTTGCAAATCCTTGAGTGACTTTATTTACATAGACAGACGGACGAGAAGAAGAGAGATATACTTGGGAAGGTTCAACATATTTTCCTAGAACAGTAGAGTATATTTTTGACGTCAGTATCTGCATTTTTTCAACTGAATCAGAAATCATCCATAACATAAAATCAGCATCTGCACGAAGTCCCAAAGTAGTATAAGTTCGAACTCTCATCTTTGTATTTGCAACTTCTATCAAACTCGCAAACTCTTTTGCAGCCTCCTCTTTGCCAATTTCATTCAACCATCGCCATTTAGAATCAACTTTAAAGAATGAAAAATTCAGAAAATATGTGGATGTTGCGGCTATTTGACCTTCTTTTTCTGCTGTATCACTACTATTTTTTCCTGCAGCTGATTTTTCTGCGCTGGATGTCATTAACTAACAATTATGAATAAAAACTATATTTTATTTTACCTCTATTAGATTAATATCTCTGCTTTTTGTCTCAGATATATGTAGAAGAACGACAACCTCACCTAGCAACTACTGCTATCAGACCACTTAACTATTAACTCTTAAAGGGTGACCATTAAAATGTAGGTATTTTTTTCTTAGTTATTGTGACATTATATAATAGAATTAGAACAAATGTTAAAAATATCCAACATTGAAAGCATATGTAGGAGAACTCTCTGAGAAAAGAACCTGTCATTGGTATAAATTCCATACGTGCATTCTCTCCGCATCCTTATTTTGAATTATATATTAAAAGGTATAAAATTTCACAAAAAAAGAATTAGATGAATATTCATATTTGTAGTAAAATATGTGTGTGTGTTTGATTGATTTCTCCCTATAATGGTTTTATGCCATATGAAATATCACCAATTTGAAAGATTATATAGAATGTATATTATTGTCTGCCATTTATGCTCTTGAATACATTTTATCATTCTATTCATTCATCCTCTAAATAATTAACATAAAGAACTCCCGTGTGACACAATACAAAATAAATTCGTACTTTTAAAATATAATTAGCAATGAGTTAAAAAATAATAAATCCACGACATCTCCTATATATTATCATTGTATAATCTGCCCCAAGTTGAGCTTCACTGTCGAGGAGTTTGAAAGAGGCATTAGCTTTGCTGCATTTGTAATTGTTATAACTGCTGTTATATTTTGTATCGGATTTCCTTTTATAGTGGTTGCAAGTTGCTGTGTACCAAAGTTACTAGCAGTAAATCCAGCTGGAAATGAAGATGTTTTTACTAATGTTCCATTAAGAGTATATACATTCATAACA
>JAREAI010000206.1:0-5174 GCA_029240435.1 Nitrososphaeraceae archaeon
TTGTTCAATCCTTCTAAATATGACGCTCTTGCGCATATGCCTGTAAGTAATACGTCAAGGATTCAGGAGTGGACAGACCCTTATAATGGTATAAGTACCAAGTTTGTCTACGAACCAGAAAAGCCTGTAATTGACACTTTTACGGAGCTTAAGTTCAGCATTCAAAATATAGCTACAGGAAATCATATTTCTGATACTGATAATGCCAAAGCAAGGGTAGTAATTACAAATGGTCAAAGGTTATTCAAGTTTGAAAATATAACTGTTGGAGATGACGGTCATTTCTCTGTAAAATACCTATTTCCAGACGATGGAACCCACCAAGTTATAACAAGACTGGATACAAACGATTCCAGCACTGCGTCGTCATTTAATGTATTTGTACCACATCAAGTGCCACCTAGCATATTAAATTCATTTCCTTCCTCTTCAACAACAGGCTCCGATAATAATCAGCAAATCAGTAATACTGTTATATTAATCGGAGTAATAAGTGGTATAGCAGCAGCGACCATATTCATATTAAAAAGAAAGTAGGATCGGCTTTCAATATATTCAAACTAGAGAGCCAGGATGACCGTAACTTGGTGATGGTTAGTTCTAAATGTTCATAAGCTGCCTTACAAATTACCCTTTAGAATAATATGACAACACCAACAGGGAGGAGCACCAATGGAGAAGAAGTCTATGAACTCACCTGATGAAATAAAAAAAGATAAAGTATGGAGGAGGAGAAATTAAAGTTTGTTTTATAACTGCCTTTGAAGAGTCTTATAATGAATTTGAGCGCTTATTTCCAAAATTACAAATAGATTGCTTCATTAGAAAACCATATCAATAGATAAATTAGTTGAAGCTGTAACCAAACTGAATTACTATAACCAATAATTCTTGTAACGTTTTTTCTGAAAGGATTACTTCCTACGGAGATGATATGGTATACTCATTTACACTCATTTAACGGTTGTTCAGATAATTTCACTCTTTTGAGAGAATTGACAGTGAAAGTGAACAAATCTATTTTTAATAGATGTTGGTTATGAAATAAACAAATGTTTACTACCAAGTATTTTATATAGTATTGAGTTAATTGGCTGTTCATTTGACGAATTCAGTCACACCGTATTTTACATATCATAATAATAATGGTTATAGTAGTGATAACTCATTTAACCATTCTGAAAAAACTAAGATATTATATGGTTCTGACAAGGTAATAAATACAGCATTACAATTTACTTCTAATGCAAGTAACAAAATTGATGCTTGTGTGGATCATACTAGGCCATCATTAATAGTAGAAATTAAAAGATTAAAGAAAGCCTTCCAGGATGCTAAAAGAAGAGGAGTAAAATTAAGATACATTACTGAAATTAAAACTGAAAATGTTTCTTTCTGCAAGAAGTTGTTGACCTCAGTAGTAAATGACCTTCACCATTTAGATGGTATTAAAGGAAACTTCTATGTAAGTGAAAAAGAATACATTGCTCCTGCTGCATTACATGAAAAAGACAAACCATCCTCACAGATAATCCATAGTAACATGAAGGAGATTGTAGAAGAGCAACAATATGTATTTGATACTCTATGGAACAAATCAATCCCAGCCGAAGATAAAATCAAAGAAATTGAGCTAGGAACAGATCCGGAATATTTTAGAGTAATTAATAACAATGAGGAAGCAACTAATATACTGATAGATCTTGTAAAGAATGCACAAAAAGAGATACTTTTTCTTCTTCCAAATGATAAAGCATTAACTAGAATAGACAGACTAGGATTGTTCGATCACCTAATTGACAAATGCAATAATAGAATCAATGGTAGAGAAAGACAAGAACAAGGAGAAGGAGAAGGAGAAAATGAGTTTCAAACTAAGATTATCTGTCCTCTAAGTGATGCAAATTTGAATATCGTAAATCGAATCTTGCAGAATACTAGTCCTAGTAATAATATTAGAGTCGTAAATGGAAATAATAGTTCTTTTGGAATAATTATAGTTGATAATAAAAAGTTTCTAAAAGCAGAGCTTAGGGAACCAGAAGCCGAACAATTTTCTGAGGCAATTGGTTTATCTTTCTATTCGAATAGCAATCCTAGCGTAGAATCATATAAACTATTTTTTGAGTTACTTTGGAATGAACGCACAGCTAATGAGCAATTCAAGCTGAGCGATAAAATGCAAAGAGAGTTCATAAATATTGCAGTGCATGAGCTAAGAACACCAGCTCAGTCTGTTTTGGGATATGCAGAACTTATGAAAGAGAATGCGTTGGATAAACAAGCTAAAATTGGAGAATCCATAGAAGAGATAGAAGCAATATATAGAAACGCAATAAGGCTTCAAAAACTAACTAATGATATATTAGATGTTTCAAGAATAGAAAGTC
This sequence comes from Nitrososphaeraceae archaeon, assembly GCA_029240435.1. GTDB lineage: Archaea > Thermoproteota > Nitrososphaeria > Nitrososphaerales > Nitrososphaeraceae > JAJNBK01. The sequence goes on from JAREAI010000206.1 coordinate 2,391, forward strand.
AGACGCTGAATCTAGACAAAGAAGTTATTAATTTAAATGAATTGATACCAAGAATAGTACAGGATTATAATAGCTATCTTCGACGTTATGGTAACAATATCGGCAATAAGGAAAGTCCTGTGCAATTAATTAGCTATACAAGTGACCGTGAGTTAATAGTTGAAGCAGACAGAGGTAGAATCAATCAAGCCATATCTAACCTCATAAATAACGCCATAAAGTTCACATCACAAAGGGGTGGAATCATATCTGTTACAACAGAAAAAAGGAACAATAAAGATGAAAATCAAGAAGTCATTATTGCTGTCAAAGACACTGGGGAAGGAATACATCCTGAGATAATTCCAAGACTGTTTACTAAATTTGCAACCAGGTCAAACTCAGGAACTGGTTTAGGGTTATATATTTCCAAAAGTATTGTAGAGGCTCATGGGGGTAGAATATGGGCTGAAAATAATTCAGATGGTAAGGGAGCTACGTTTAGTTTTGGCTTACCTATAACTCAAAAGTAAGATCACCTTTCAAATTTTACGACATTCTTCAGCACATCTTCTACATACCTGTACACATTTTTGACAGTGGTCCATATCAGCGTATCGTTCACATTCCTTAGCACATGTTTCACAAATATCGGCACATACATTGCATATTTGTTTTGAATATTGGCTATCCCTTGACATGAATTGTGAGGATGTCCAACAAATATTGGCACAATCTCTGTTAATCTGGACACAGGATGCCATAGTCTTTACATCTTGTTCACGCAGGTCACAAGTAGCACAATATTCGCATGCTTCAGCACAACTATTGCAAGCGTCGATACAGGTTTGGTATTTTTGATTTTGAAGCGTTCCTTGCGTTGACACAATTACCAATACAAGAACATATTATTTATATTCCTGCCATTCTCTTGTTGGAAGAGTTAATGCTGCATCTTATCTTTTTCAGAAGCAATTATTACAAGTTGTTATAGGCCGGACTCTATCATTAAACTAGATATTGGTATTAAACAGGAAATGTAAAAGCCTACCTTTTTCTTTTTAGAGGCACACTGAGGACATTTCTCATCTGCATGCTTGGTACCACAGGACATACAATAATAGTTAATCTTAGTTATTTTATCATCATTGGTAAATTTTGTTGTTGGCCTCTGGCTAGGTTCTCTACGTATATACCATATTAGTAGTATCAGAAGTACTGCAGAGGATAGTAATGAAATCATAGTTTCAAACAGCATAAAAAGTATTGTACTTATTCCTAGCCAGATTATCCCTATGTAGATTAATATTCGTATGTTACTACCTTGCATTTTTTTCTATCTATCTACTATTTCTTTGGATATTTTGTTTCTAGTTCCTGGAGTATTTTCTTTGCATTTTGCGGATCTAATTTCTGAAGTATCAAGTCCAGCTTTTCCTCATGTCTGTCACTCTCTGTTTTTGATTGAGGCGAAGCTACAGCCCAAAGAAATGCTAGCCCACCTACCTGCCAAGCAAGTTGCAAAAATTCAGATTGCCAGTTTTCCATAGTGTCTCTAACGGTCATATTCACATAGCCACTGAATTCTACTGGTTGATTGTGTTCTTTCTGTTCTTGTAGATATGAAAACCATGCAAATACCCAATGTGCAGATAATGTTATTGCAAAAAAGCTAATAGTGACCCATAGATAGCACGTTTGAACCTCATAGCCGGTTTCCGCTAAATGGAATATTTATCAATATTACTAGATAAAATGGGAGAGAGAAGTCATAACTAGTTGACTTTACAACAACCAATTATAGTAGTATAAATCAGACAGACAGAATTGCATGCTCCTCTTCCAAAGCGGAAATCTAGGAATGTGGCTAAATGAAACTTGCAAAAGATGTGGTAAAAAGAATATACCTCCAGAAATGAATAGAGGAAGGCGGTCTTATCGTAAAAGTGGGTCTGTAGAGATTGCCTAAAAAGGACAGGAATACAGAAGCGCTTAGACGCAAACGATATTAAGAAGAAAATTAAGAAAATAGCGGCATGAGTATTTGAGTCAGAATAAATAATACTATACTTATCGCTATCACGCCTATTATAATATCTCTTAACACGTGACTTTTTTTTCTTTCTTCTTTTGACATTTTTAGCTAATTGTCCAATTCTTTATTTCTTCGATATCTGTTAAACTCCTCTAGACTATACTTCACATCCATCACTCCGGATAAGCCAATCCTAGGTCTCTTTCATCTGTTTGACGTCTAGTTCGATTGTGGAACCTTGCAGAAGTGGTTTAAGAAAGAACAGGCGAGATGATAACTATGGAAGAGCTGAAGCGTTTGTCGTGGTATTTCTCGCTACAGACTGTCCTTGTTGCCCAGCATTATTCCCAGCGGTCGGAATATCTATAAACGGAGTGTTCCCTTGTCCATCAGATCCTCCTCCTGTAACCAAAGGTAATACCCCATCCCATTTAGTGGCTTTAAGCCATTCCAAATAAGTTGGATTATTTCTAAGTTGTTCATCTATTAGTGTTATAGCTTGTGCTTCACCTTCTGCTTGTAATACATTAGACTGTTTGATTCCTTCAGCTCTAGCTATGTTGGCCTTCTGTTCTCCAATTGCTTGCGCTTCATTTTGTTGTGCTTCTATTTGTATTCTCCTTAACTCATTTTGAGCTTGTAATGCTCTTTGTTGTGCTTCTACTTTAGCTTCTACTGCTGTTCTGAATTGCTGTGAGAATTGAAATTCTGTTATTGATATAGCATCAACTACTATGTTATATGGTGCCAATCTTGCCTTGATTTGTTCT
>JAREAI010000025.1:0-15358 GCA_029240435.1 Nitrososphaeraceae archaeon
TCCGATTCAGAAAAAATTCAAGACTTTATTTTATGGTGTAAAAAGAACAATTTTGAAGAAATTATTTTAAGATTAAGCTCTGAAGAAAAAGGAGGATGGAGTAAGAATTTTTGTCTTGACTTTACAACTACTAGAATAATAGTTAGCAAGAAGAGCTTTCTCAACAAGTTTGTAGACTTGGGCTATGTTGCAGGATTAGCACCAATTCCTTATATGATATTTTCAAAAAAAATAAAGCGCTCCGATGTGAAGAAACAACATAATGATCCGTCAGAAGATATAATAAAAAGAGATCTATCCAATTACTATATCCCATACTCAGATATACAGCAATTTATTATTAGAAAGGGAATAGAAACAACGGTAACTAATATGGTCGGTACTATGATAATGAAAAACTTTCTCACAATCAAGACAGTAAATAAGACATATGATTTTACATTACCTGTAAATAAAAATGGAAAATTTGAACAAATACATTTTTGGCTAAGCGTTGTGCTCCCAGTTAATGTGACAAAGTTGGAATAAAATTTAGTCGACATCGACTAGATAAGCATGTCCAGAAGGATCTCGGTATCAAATAACTCTGAGAAGCATAAATTATTTTATATATAACATAAATTTTTGAACTTTAAAATAACTCAAGTTTTACTATATTTTGAGGTAGATTAGAGAATTGATGTTAGCGCCAAGAGAAATTGATAAAATGATGATTTGGACTGCTGCACAAATAGCAGAAGGAAGAAAGAAAAAAGGTGTAAAACTGAATTACCCTGAGACAATTGCTTATTTAGCAAATTATGTTGTAGAAGGAGCTAGAGAAGGAAAGAGCGTAGCCGATCTCATGAACTCGGCAAGAACAGTATTGAAGAGAGGCGACGTTATGAACGGAATACCAGAAATGATACATACTGTTCAGGTAGAGGCCACATTTCCTGATGGCACCAAATTAGTAACGGTGCACGATCCTGTTCAATAGGTGATAAAAAATGGTAATTAAAAAATCAAAGTCTCGAATTAAAAAAAAATTCCAAAGCGGGAGGTTCGTAGAGCAATGACTCCAGGCGAATACATTCTGTCAGCAAATCCTATTACTTGTAATGAAAATAAAAAAACTATCAATATTACTGTAAAGAATACTGGCGATAGACCTTGTCAGATTGGTTCTCATACACATTTCTTTGAAGTAAATAAAGCACTTGATTTTCCTCGTGAAAAAGCTTATGGATTCCATTTGAATATTCCAGCAGGGACTTCAATAAGATTCGAACCTGGAGATTCAAAAGAGGTAGAATTATGTGAAATAGGAGGTAAGCGCATTGTATATGGATTCAATGGTTTAACCATGGGAGGTCTGAATTCAGCACAAGTGAGAAATGCAGCACTAGATAAAGCCAGGAGACAGGGCTTTAGGGGAGCATAGGAGGATAGAAAAGAGAAATGGTTCTAAAGTTAACTCGTAAACAGTACACAGATCTATTTGGAGCTTCAGCTGGGGACAAAATCAGACTTGGAGATTCGGAATTAATGATAGAAGTAGAGAAAGATCTGATAACACCAGGAGACGAATGTGTGTTTGGTGGAGGAAAGACAATAAGAGATGGGTTGGCACAAGCTTCCGGTGTCACAAATGCAGATGGCGCTCTTGATTTTGTAATTACAAATGCAGTTATTATGGATCCCGTACTAGGAATCGTTAAAGCTGACATCGGAATAAAGGACGGCAAAATAGCTGGAATTGGAAAAGCAGGTAACCCCTTAACGATGGACAAAGTAAATTCAAAGATGATTGTATCAGCATGCACAGAAGCTACAGCTGGTGAACACACCATTTGCACGCCAGGACACTTTGATACACATATTCATATGATCTCTCCACAACAATACATAGACGGCATTAGCAATGGTATATGCAATATGATAGGAGGGGGAACTGGTCCAGCAGATGGTACAAATGCGACGACCTGTACACCTGGAGTCTTTAACATGAGCAGAATGATAGAAGCAGTAGAGGATACACCTATGAACTGGGGATTTTTAGGAAAGGGAAATGATTCTCATCCGTCGCTAGCAACCCAAATGGAGCAGATAGAAGCAGGTGCATGCGGACTCAAAGATCATGAAGACTGGGGAACAACTGCAGCAGTATTAGATGCCTCTCTTAGAGCAGTAGACGCTACTGATACACAGCTAGCCATTCACACAGACTCGATAAACGAATGTACCTACGTAGAGGATACTATAAATGCCATTGACGGTAGGACAGTGCATACATATCACACAGAAGGTGCAGGCGGCGGTCATGCACCAGATATTATGAAGATTGCAGGAGAACAATTTGCACTTCCATCTTCAACCAATCCAACTAGACCTTACACAGTAAATACAGTAGACGAACATCTTGACATGTTGATGTTCTGCCATCATCTTAATCCAGCAGTTGCAGAGGATGTCGCGTTTGCAGAGTCAAGGATAAGAGCTGAAACCATTGCTGGAGAAGACGTTTTACATGATGAAGGCGTCATTAGTATGTATTCATCAGACAGTCAAGCAATGGGAAGAATAGGTGAAGTAGTAATACGCGCATGGCAGACTGCAGACAAAATGAAGAAAATGAAGGGCAGATATAGAGAAGAGACAGGCGATAATGATAACTTCAGAGCAAAAAGATACATTGCAAAGACAACGATAAACTGTGCTATAACACATGGGATTTCAGACTATTTAGGATCACTCGAAGTAGGCAAGTATGCAGACATAGTTATGTATCCAACGTCATTTTTCCCTGCAAAGCCTAAGATGGTATTTAAGGGTGGATTCATAGCGTGGTCAATCATGGGAGATCCAAATGCATCTCTTCCAACACCAGAACCAGTGTACTACAGACCAATGTTTGGAGCATTAGGAAAGGCAGTAAAGAAAACATCGTTCACTTTTATGTCAAAGAAAGCCATTGAGCTAGGAGTACCTGAGAAATTAGAATTGGAAAAAGTGATTTTGCCCGTGAAGAATTGCAGGAATATTAGCAAACAGGATATGATGTGGAATGACAAGACACCTGAGATATCAATAGATCCAGAGACATACGAAGTAAAATTGGACGGACAAATTGCAACTGTGGATCCTGCAAAGGAACTCTCTTCAGCACAAAGATACTTCATGGCATAACAGTCTAACAACAAGAGAAATAAAAATAATAATATCCATAGCACCAACTATGGCTGGAAAATACTTTTCTCTTTTTTATTATCCTTTTTTTCATATATCTTTATTTTAGTCTGTGTTAGAGAGTAATATTTGATGTCAAATCCTAATTATGGTGTATGGAGGCCTATGGCTGAGAACATTGAGTTTAATGCATTAGAGTCCAATTCCAATGCAGTGATGGCTGTGGCTGATACGGTAAGAACTACGTTAGGACCTAAGGGATTAGATAAGCTACTAATAGATCAAGCTATGAACAGACATGTATCAAATGATGGTGTAACAATCTTGCTCTCTCTACGTGCAATACATCCAGTTGCAAGAATGATTGTAGAGATAGCAGAAAGACAGGAGCAATTAGTTGGTGATGGAACAACAACTGCAGTAGTAATGGCAGCCGAAATGATAAAGGAAGGCAAGAGACTCATTAAGGAACTAGGAGTTCATCCAACAAAAGTTGTAGAAGGGATAGAGAGCGGAGTTAATCATGCATGTCAGCTTTTAGAAAAAGAAGCCAATAAGATTACTCTAAATGAGATTGAATTAGAACAGGTAATCAAGACATCTCTATCATCAAAGCTCGACGGAGAAAAACTCTCTTCACTAGTAATTGCAGCGCTGAGATCGGTAGGAAAAAATGCGATATATAATGGCTCATATAACTTTGATAAGGCAATTATGGTTATTAGAAGAACCAATATGGATGACAGGATCATCAATGGCATAGTACTAGAGAGAAAAAGAATGGATCCTGAGATGCCTTTAGAAATAAAAGAAGCGAGGATTATGATTGCCAAATTAGATTTAAAACCGGTTAAAGAATCTTGGCTTAAGGAGAACAGCAAGTATGAAGAAATACTTAGTATGGAAAATGATAGAGTTATCAAATCAAAAGAAATAGTCAATGCTATGCTAGCAACTGACGCAAATACCATCCTGATAGCGTCACCTGAAGTAGATCAAGTTATAGAGGATCTTCTTGTAGCAAGAAAGGTATTTGTCGTACGTATATCTACAGAAGAAATTGAATATCTGTCACGATATACTGGCGCCAAGAGTGTCAGAACGCTTGAAGATCTAAAAAGACCTGATATTATAGGCAGAGCAGGTCATATATATGAAGATGAGGATAATGGAGTAATATACATAGAGAATGGTTTGAGTAGAAATATGGTTACCATGATTGTATCTGGAACGACCAAAGAGACATCTCTTGAGAGATGGAGGGCTGCTATAGATGGCGTAAATGCTGCCGAAGCGGCTCTTAATAAGGGCGTTGTTGCTGGCGGGGGCTCTGCGGAATTACATGTTATTGAAAAAGTAAATAATATGAGATTGAAGGGTCTCGAACAGGTTGGTCTTGAGGTTGTCACTTCAGCTTTAGAGAGCATTATGCGCCAGATACTAACAAATGCAGGCTTTAATGGATTAGAAAAGGTTATGGCAGCAAAAGCATCGGCTAGTGGTTTTGGTATTGATATTAATTCAGGCGAAGTGGTAGATATGTGGAAAAAAGGTGTCCTTGATCCATTATTAGTTAAGACGATGGCTCTTCAGGCTGCAGGAGAGATATCGAAATCTGTTTTAAGAATAGACAAAAACCTAGCAGCAGAAGATCTGAGTCAGCAGGCAGTATCAGAGGTAAAAAGGTGATTATATAAGATAATGTTGGTTCGTCATTGCGTTGAGGAGTCTAATGTTGACGAGAATTTAATCGTAATAGATCCAACGAAAATAAGACATGGAGTCGTCATCGCAGGTAGACTTCAATCAATGTCAGGTTTAATCGATCCTGCGTCACATCTTAATCTTGATTACCCAGACCACAAGATTACAAATTGTGTTATTGTTGAAAAATTTGAAAATGGTGCCAAGGTCAGATTAGGAGATCGAGGGTTTATTTTTGCAATTGTTAACAGATCATCTTTTGGTCATTATGGTTTCGTCGATTATACTCAAAGATTATCGGATATGATTAAAGGAGTAAAGAAGATTCGTGAATCAAGATTGACGACGACCACGACGAAAAATAAGTAGGAAGAAGGATAGAAATTGATCACTATTGATTCAGTAATTGGAAACATCAACAAGAATACGAACCTTAAGAGAAAATATAATGAAATGTCTGATAAGAAAGTTTGTGAAGCAATTAAAATCAGCAGATTAGAGTCGCAGAGAGTTAGAATGAGAAAGACATCTAACAAAGGCACTGATATTGCCCTGATTCTTCCACAGGGTACACAGCTAAGACACGGCGATGTTATTATGGTAACAGAAGAGAAGATGGTCATAGTGGAATTGGAACCAGAGAATGTGGCAATGATCGAGATTAAAGATAACATACGCGACCACGATATTATCGAAGTACCAGTAAGAGTTGGTCATACAATAGGAAACCTACATCGTCCTCTAAAGTTAGAGAGAAATAAAATTTACTTTCCAATTCAAACTGATAGTGAATTGGAGATGTTTAGGAAGCTTTTCGCACCAATAGCTGAACACCTTGAAATTAATAAAACAAAGATGGTCTTTGAACCTGAAGAGGGCACAGCAATACATGAGCATTGACAATACGAATATAGAAGAAATAAGCATACTACAACTTTCTGATTCTTTTTTTCCAACTGGTATGTATACTACATCAAATGGTCTTGAAACATTATTTTATAGCAAGAAGATACATAATGCAAATGAATTGCGTGATCTGATAAAAGTGTATGTGCAACATCAAATTGGTCCAGCAGATTGTACTGCATTAGGAAACGCCTATGACTATGCGGACAAATCCGATTTGTCCAAATTGTTAGAGGTAGATCAAATGATATATTCAATGAAACTTGTTAAAGAGATAAGAGACGCATCTACTAGATCCGGTACTCAACTTTTAAGATGCTTGACATCATTCATAACTGATAATAAATTAATGAATGAATACCAACAGGCAATAAAAGAAGGACAAGCTTCAGGAGTATATTCTACCGTAATGGCCGTTGCAAGTAACGCGCTAAAGATCCCAAAGCAAAAATCCGCTATTATGATGCTTTATACTTTTTCCGTAAGCATAGTCGGAGCTGCATTAAGATTGGGGATGTTACAACATTTTGAAGGCCAGAGAATTATACATGAATTAAAACCTACTATTTTAGATACCATGATAAAGAACATTGACAGACCATTAATAAGCATGTGGCAGTTTGCTCCAGAGATAGATATTATTCAGATTTCACATGAAAAATTGGATTCAAAAATGTTTATTACTTGATCACGTCGTAATTTTTTATATGAGTACTAAACGAATTCCCAGGGTAGGAATTGGTGGTCCTGTTGGTTCAGGAAAGACCATGCTAATTGAGCAAGTCGTTCCTATATTATCATCTAGAGGTTATAGGGCAGGTATAATTTCAAATGATGTAGTCTCTCGGGAGGATGCAGATAGAATGAGACGGAATTTAGCAACACAAAAGGGCTTGATGACAGAGGATTTAGTGATTGGATTAGCAACAGGTGGATGTCCTCATACAGCTATACGTGAAGATCCATCAATGAATATATCTGTAGTAGAGGAGATGGAAGCTAAACATAATGATCTCGATTTGATTATAATTGAAAGTGGAGGCGACAATATTACTACCACATTTAGTCCTGCACTAGCTGATTATTTTATCTATATTATAGATGTCTCTGGTGGCGATAAATATCCCAGAAAAAGAGGGCTTGGCATAGAAAGCTGTGATCTCTTGGTAATAAATAAGATTGATATTGCACCTCATGTTGGCGCGGATCTTGGCATCATGGAAAGAGATGCCAAGTCTGTAAGAGGAACCAAACCGTATGTCTTTGTGAACTCTAAGACAGGTCAAGGAGTCAAAGAGGTAACAGAGCATATAATAAGAGATGTTCTCTTTGAATCTCCTCCAAAGGCTATTGCAAAATGACAAGGTTATAATATATTAATGAACAACTTAGAATTTTACATTCCGGTAGATATACCTCCGGAGGTATTAGCATACGACTCAGAGTTAAAACAACTCCAAGTAGGAAAAGCAGGAAAACTAGGAGCCCTGACATTAGGATTAGAGGGAGATCTAGAAAGAGGAAAAACTGTTGTCAAAGAACAATATTCGAAGGTTCCTTTGTTCACACAGAGAGCATTATACCTTGAAGAGTCCATACCTTCGATGGCATACATTTACATAATATCTCCTTCTGGAGGCATACTTCAGGGAGATAGATACAGAATGGATATAAAATTGAAGAATAACGCATATTCCCATATAACCACGCAAGGCGCAACAAGAGTTTATAGAATGGAGAATAATTTTGCAACACAGATAGTGAATGTAGTTGTAGGCGATGGCTGCTACTTTGAATTTGTTCCTGATCAAATAATTCCTTACAGGAACTCTCGTTTTTACCAGACAGTAAACTTGAATGTTCATGATAATGCAACCATGGTCTATTCTGAAATCATAGTACCAGGTAGGGTTGCGAGTGGAGAATCATTTGAATATGATATTTGTTATATGAAAGCTTTGGCAAAGAATCAAAAAGGGAGAATAAGGTTCATAGATATCGCAATGTTGGAACCTAAGAAACGCAACTTGAAGACACTTGGAATACTTGGTAGTTTCGATGTTGTTGGAAGCATGTACATACTTACAATGGCAAAATACGTGATAGAATTAAATGAAGCGATAAATTCAAGTGTACAAAAGTTCTTCAAGATTTCAGGGGGAGCAACAATCCTTCCTTATAATTCTGGCGTTTTAGTAAGAATGCTTGGTAGTGTTGCCAGTGATCTTAGAAATGCTATGTATGAAGTAATAAGAATCACGAGAAAGATCATACTTAATGCGTCCTTTAGTGGAATAAGGAAGGGCTAGTATAACAAACAATTTTAGTCTTGCAAACAATTATCATCGCTATATTCTATGATCTTCCTGTGATCCAGAATTCTGTTACTTTTATTTTATGTCCCATTTGATCGCGGTGCATATTGGCAGCCCATAATACATCAAACACTTCATTACAATCCTCACACCAAGCCGTCCAGTTTTTTCTGTGCTTATCAAATGCGTTCATATTTTAATATAAGAAAATTTGATATAAAAAGTTTGATACAAAATTAATAATGATCTCTATTCAACCTATACTTCTTGCCAGTGGTATTCCACTTTTTAGAAACATTCAAAGACAATTGGATCTAAAATTGATAAAATCTATTTCTTATGAAAGTAGATTGATACAGTCACATTATGAAATTAAGGACTATGCGCATCTGAAAACTATTTGAAAGATGACGATTCCTTAATTTCGTTGCAGTAAACAAAATTTCTCTCATTTCCATGTGTTGTAAAAGAGGGAGAGAGAGAGAGAGAATGTGCTAGCATAAGCTTATGCACAAACATAACATTAGCATAAATGTGGTCTCTGAGACATAAATCAAATTTGACATAATGTTCACATCCAACAATGAATTTGAAGAAGACATGTAATAATAAAAATAGCAACTAATCCTACTGTTATTATTACTACGATGACTTTCTCAGCTGCCGCCTTTGATTAGCTACTTTTTACTCTTGCTCTTAATTGAATTCTTACTCTTATTTTTATTTTTGCCACTCATGGATGCATTACATACAGCATAAGGATTAGCCTGCTTACCAGATTTTTTCTTTACCTTTGTGACACATCCATCAAACTTCTTTGTATCTAATCCTTTTTTCATTCCTCTTGGCATGTTACTAAAAGTTTAAATTATAATTTATTAAAGTTTTGAAATTTTTCATCCAAAATAGTTCCAATAACTTTGACTATGACTTATCACTACCAAAATTGTGAGGATCAATCTGACAATGGTAGCTACTAAGCCAAAGGATTTGCAAAGATTGTATAAGGTTATCGAATGTCCTGCAATATTTATTTTTTATATTATTAGAATAGTCTATAATTAATCAAAAAAATTGTTGAGCAGATCCAATATATTACACGTACATATTTATTCCTATGGAAGACACATGAGAATCCATTACATGGATTGCATTGGGTTTTGTACCAACACTATTTTTTGGAAATGTCTTGGAGAATGTGAAAGATAATAGGTAAAAGAAAGAGGATGATGGAAATAAAAGCAGTGATAGTACAATTAGTCCTACAGGTGTAAAAACCACCTAACGCGGGCTGAAAAGAACAGACGTAGTTTTTTAATGCTGAAAATGATTCAATGTACTCTATTTTAATATTTGCAAGATATCTCTGAATCTTTTGGGAAAAAGAGTAGCTAACCGTTAAAAGCAATTAATTACAAGTTAAGGCATCGAGATCGATAAATTATGGTTCAGAATAAAGCAAGAAAGAGTAAACAAACAGAAAAAAGAAGAGTAAGAAGGAAGGTATCCTCAACAAAAGGAAAAGAAATTACTCTAAGCGATAAGATAACTTTGTACTTAAATGAGGCCTTATCTATGGAAAATGCAGCAGTAGAAAGGCTGCAATTGAGAATAAAGCAGACAAAAATTGAAAATGTAAAACAAAGACTTCGACTCCATTTAGAAGAGACAAGAGAACAACAGAACAGATTAAAGCAATTGATCTCAGATGTGGGTGGAAAAAATCCTACAAAAGATAAGGCACGATTGCCAATTCCTTGGGCTACTAAAACAATGGGGAATATGATTAGAAGAATGATGACTTCTGCGGAGTTAGAGCTAAAGGAAGCTAAACAGGACGCAGTAATAGAAAATGCCGAAATTGTACATTATGACATGCTAATGCAGCTAGCAGAAAGAATGGGTGTAACTAATGCAATATCTGTTCTAGCCCAAAGCTTATCTGAAGAAAAAGCTATGGCTGAGTGGATCAGAACAAATGCCCCGGATGTGCTTATGCAGCTATGGCCTGAAATTGATGCTTCTATTGCTAAACGTGAAGAAGCACAGAGTGTAGAGACATGAGAATGGAAACAGTATTATTATTATAAAGTAATATATGATCTCCAAGAGTTCTTTAAGAAACATGAAAAATACCTCTGCTATCTCCACTTTTGCTTATTTCAATCATCAACTTCGATTAGTCTGAAGTTTTTACCTTACATCCTTACGATCAATTTTTAGATAAAAACTGAGCATGATAATGATATTTCAATCATTATTCAAAGCGAGGAAATATGTATTAGAGTGCTTCAGGATGATCCTTCCTATAATGACTAGTAAGCTCTTCCATGGTAGAGAACGATTTACCACAATCGTCACAAATATGACCATTCTTTCGATCAGTTGTTAATTCTTTGTCTTTACTCAAATAGTCGTTTAGATGAGGTTTTTCATCTTCACTTCTACTTGGTGCTAGATCTTTTTTCTTTGTGTTCTCCGACATGATTAAGAATATATGCAATATCGTTTTTTACAGTTTACACCGAGAAGAGCTGATAGTCATAGATATGATTCAAAGACAAAAGAGTTGAAACGACTAATATATATTTTCATACATACTTGGTAAAGTTATCAGAGACAATTCCAAAACAATCATAAATATTGTGATTGTACAACTCCTACTGCATGTACAAATTCCCGAGTGCCAGCATATCTTATCCTATGAGCAATACTTTCTTTAGTTTAAAATTACTTGATTAGCTTTTTACTTTGTCACTTATTGACGTCATTCTTCTGCATCTCCTCCTCCACCAAATTCTGCTACTACTGATGTATCATCATCATCTCCTTCATCATCTTTGCTACTAGATTCATCTTCATCATCTCCATCATCTCCTGAATTATCATCAGAAAATTCTACAGATCTCCATTTGTTCCAATGATTTCTGCTATTGATATGTCATCGCCTCCGCCATCTTATACTTCTGGCAGGTCATAATCTACTTCGTTATCATCATCTATTACACGTTCATCCTCAGTATCAAAACAGGTGCCTCCAAGAATATGCTCAGGAGAGGCGTCATCTATTATGGGCTCGTAAATTGGTGTTCTGGTTCTAATGCGATAACTTCCCCTGTAGCCTATCCACTGATGCTGATTCTTGAATAATTGCTGGTGATGTAGTTGTTTTGCTAGTCATATTTTTATTAAGCAATACGATATACTACAATTGTTTTTTATTATAAGGTGCAGAATAAATTGAACAAATAATGAGTGATGAAGAAAATAAATCATCATTATCGTCATCAGAAGAAAAGAGTACTAAGGCACAAAGAGTTGTAAAATATAATGAAAAATTTAATGTTCCGGAACAAACAGAAGAAGAAGAAGAAGCAAAAACACATGAAAATGCTGAAGTAGAGCAGTTGGCAGATAATAGTGAAATAAAACGTAGAAAAAGCGGTCTCTAGTTTGCTACTTAAGAGATTGAATAATCACCAAAATGTCATCCATCAAGGAGCTCCATTTTGATCAAGACTACCAAATAAAGCAGGCAGCCATTCTATCCCGATTTTTTAACTAAAAGAAGAAGAAGATGGAGAATGTCTTTGAAGTCTTTTATATACATTCTTCCAGTATTTAGAGGGCAGAATTCCACTCTTCTTAGACTTTATGTCATAAGACTTCTGATTATTATCAAATAATCTATCATCATCATCATTACCAAAATAGTAGTGTTATCTGCTGCTCTTTTCGTAATTCAAAAAGTCTTATATAATGAGTTGATTAATTTATGATCCTTAAATGTATTAACTATTTGTGAAGTATACTTTGTAGTTGACAGCGGTAGAGTTACAAGAGTAACTGAAAAAATTACTCCTAGAATACTAGTCCATCCTCCTGATATAGCTAAGAGTATACTCTAGCTGCATGAGGACGACCTGCGAATAGTAGTGGCCCTAGGTAATGAATATCGAAACTAAATCCTTCTGTATATAATGTTGTATCGAACCTTGTTGTTATTATAGACAACAATATCGAGCCTATTGCAAACACTATAGGATAGAGAATATAGATTGTTAAAATCAAGAGAGTCTGCTATATATCATGTGATATGTTGAGAAGACAAAAGCACAAATATTAGAGAACGTCTTCTATTATTGTTTTTTTCAGTTAATTATTTCATCGGTACGATTATTGGAAAATACATTCAGATACATCTAGTAAACAAGTGTTTGTTCTGGAATAATCTATTTCAGAACTATCGTGGCAGTAAGATATTGATCTTGAGGATATGCTTGTTTAATAAAACTTAGCATTTGCACATAGCAATCTTGTCCCTCAAATGTTTTATCCACTAATACCCCTCGCCACAAGTTTGCTCTTACCCTAATTGAATCTTGCTTTAATTCCAGCTGCAAATTGATTGATTCCACATTATCTTATATTTAATATTACATTTATTCGTATGATATTAATAATACTAGGCCTTCAAATAACCGATAGTTCTGATAGCCATTAGGTATTTATACACGATAAAAAGAATAATAATAATATTTATATTTTCGTTTATCAATCATACTGTCTTAGAATTAGCACTACGGATATGTCACATATAGCGAACTCACACTATGGTGTAACGTTTCTTACGACAGTCACTAACGAAGAACTCCTAAAGGTATTGGCACTGATTGATAATGCAAATAATATTATTGATAAATATTTTGGCGTTAGAACATCTTTTGATATTGTAATATGCCGTGGTGGTTGGGAAATGGAAATTCAGTTTATATCCAGAAGACATGAGTCGCCTTTACAAATATATGATGATACTAAATCTGTTTCAATAACTGATTATCGTTTACGGGAGGTCATCATAAGGTTTGATGTAGCGAAATTCGGTCATTATTTACATGAGCTATTACATGGAATAATAAACACGGATTACACCCAACAGCTTAGAGAGGGCTTGGCATGGTATTTTACGATGAAACTTACAGAATCATATAGATATGTACGACCATCATATCCTTCATGGGTAGATAATCTTTATTTATATCCAGTAAATAAGTTAGCACGAATAGTGGGCGATAACTTCTTAAAAGATTTTGCCGTTGGAAGAGCATCTATTCAAGAAGATGCTCTTCCCGGCGACATACAAGATTTATTTCAGACAGAGGAAGTATTTTACGCAAAAAAAAGATATTATCACTAGAACTAGTGTTGAGACTTATTTTAAATTCTCTATATTATCAGAGAGCGATGATAATATGCCAACTCTACCATTTTGTATTTTATACTATTAGATACTGATAAGACCCATAAGATAATGCTATTTACATACTATTTTCAATTAATGCTGCAAGATAACACGCTTAACACATTTTAAAATAGAGATTAAAATTATATGCTGATATAAAGACATAAAAGAAAACTAGTGATGAAAAGCAGAGATACTATGAGCAAATTTCTTCTTACCTAGGTGAAGCAGTAACATCATTCTTTCAAAATTCAGACTATTTCATAGATGGCTGATAAATGTCTCTTTCATAAAAAGTCTCTTTCACAGAGGTTAATTACTAATACCTTGATTGCTATTCTCTTGTCATTAAATAAATGCCAGATATCATGATTGCAATGGCTCCTATCTGATATATTTTGATATCTTCTTTGAGAAACAATATTGCAAATACTAGTCCAAATACCGATGACATAGAAAACATCAGGATTGTCCTAACAGTTCCTATTCTTTTTAGGCTTTGTAGAAAAAAATAAAGTGAAGCTGCAAAACCAACAGAACCAAGTATAAAGATGTGTAATAGCTGTATTGCATCTATGTTTATTGAAATTCCCATTAGGAATACTATAAGAAGTAATATGGAACCCCCAATGAGAGATTTTAACTGTGCAAGCCTTGCTACATCTACTCTGTATGTAATATTTTTGCTTAGATTGTTGTCTATTGCCCAGAATACCGTTGCCAAAATTACAAGAAAATTTCCTAGATTTATTACTGGAATAGATAAAGAAAATGGAATATCAGTTGTAACTATAATAATTCCGACTAAAACCATTGTGACTGCAAGATAACCAATAAGCCTTAGTCTTTCTTTGAAGAATAACATAGCTAATAGAATAGAAAACGCAATCTCTCCGTTTGCCAAAAGTGCTGTATCTGTAGCAGTAGTGAGTTCAAGTCCAAAGAAATACATACTTGGAGCTATTGCAGCACCAGAAACTGCAGTTGCAAGAACAATTAGATAGTCTTTTTTTTTAAATGTAAATTTTGCTCTATGTGCCAATGGCGTCAATGTAGCTGCAGATATCAGATAAACTAGAGAGGAGAGCAAGAGTGGATCAATTGTAGCTAATGCTGCTTTTCCCATCGTAGATACCGAGCCAAAAAGGATTGCAGCCACAAGTGCTGAAATGTATCCAATCGCTGTGGAATTATTTCTATACTTATTGGGATTCAATCAACTAAACAATCTTTTATTCTTTAAACGCCATTTATAAGATTGAACGAACACTAATAGCGTGAAGTAATATGACATTCTACAACAACAACACAGAGACTATTTCTAAGACGACATATAATTCGAGAATAAGTAATTGCATATAGCTAATTTAGGCATTTCTAAGTTGTAAAATTCGCTAGCGATATATTTTATACTATAGTGATAACAATACTGCTTTATGACTATTCAAAGGAAAAAAAAGAAAAGCAATTTTCTAAACAACCATATTAAGGATTATTCAATAGAAACAAGTAGCATTAGCACAATATTGAACAGTATGGCAGATTCTGGCGGTTTCGAATCAAGAAATCTTTCTGATGGCGTTAATATTCTACAAAGAATGCAGAATGATTCAGGATGTACAAAATTTCTTTCCTTTGTAGGTGCTCTAATTTCTACAGGTGCTAGGGGAATTATACGTGATATGCTACGAAATCAAATGTTTGACTGCATAATTACCACATGTGGCGCTCTTGATCACGACATTGCAAGGACTTATGATAAATATTATGCAGGTGACTTTAGAATGGATGATTCTATGCTCTTGAAGAAAAAAATTCACCGCCTAGGCAATGTACTTGTTCCAATGAATAGTTATGGTCCCCTCATCGAAGAAAAGGTACAGGCTTGCCTAAAGAATATGTACAATAATGAGAGTAAACGTGAGGTTTCCACTTATGAAATTACAGACCATATTGGGAGTATGCTTGATGAATCATCATTTTTGTATTGGGCGCATAAAAACAATATCCCTGTTATAATTCC
>JAREAI010000207.1:0-5153 GCA_029240435.1 Nitrososphaeraceae archaeon
CGGAATCCATGCACCTGAGTTTGAATTTGAAAAGAATATTGAAAATGTAAAGGCAGCGGTAGAAAGGTTTGGCATAAAATATCCTGTAATCCAAGATAATGACAAAGGTACATGGAACGCGTATCAAAATCAGTACTGGCCCCGCAAATATATAGTTGATAACGAGGGCTACATAAGATATGATCATATAGGAGAAGGAGGTTATTCTGAAACTGAAAAGGTTATTCAGTCTCTTCTTCAGGAACGGAGTACTCAATTTGGTCTTGATGATAGTATTCTTCCTAACTCAAATAATAATACAGTCATAGAAACAACCACAACACCAGAAAATGTCCAATCCGTGGACTTCTCTAAAATAAACTCACCAGAACTGTACTTTGGATATCAATTTGCTAGAGCAGCTTTGGGAAATGCAGAAGGATTCAGGCCAGACCAAACTGTGAATTATTCTCTAGCCAAAATTGATTCTGATATTAAACCCAATGTCATCTACCTCGATGGAACATGGAAGAATAATGCTGACAATATGGAATTGCAGAGCGAAACTGGTCGTATCGCATTAGTGTATTCTGCAAAGTCTATAAATATGGTTGCAAGAGGAACAGGTGAAGTTTCTATCTCAGAAGATGGATCAACGCTTCAAGGTAAACATCGTGGAGAAGACTTGTCAGAAGAGGGCAAGTTTTCAATAGATGGTCAAAGATTATATAATTTATCAACGCACGATGACTATGGGGCCCATTCAATAGTAATTGATGTCAAAGGAAAAGGGTTCCAAGCCCATACATTGACTTTCGGTTAGGGTTTACGATATTTACATTGGATAATATCATCATTTGTTTTTTGTCAATGCTCATAATCAGTTATAACCTACGATTCTTGTAATATTTGTATAATACATGCAACATGGAGAAGATGAACCTATAGATATTATTCCTTCTGAGAAGATTGCATTTATAGCATACAATATAGGAGTATTTGAGTCAGTTCAAAAGTTTGGCAGTTTAATTGTAAATGGAAAAATCAGTGGTAATGGTGGCTCTGATGTATCAAGGATAGCAGAATTGCTCTCTGAAGCTAATGCTTTCTATGATGCAGAAATGATCTCCCAACTGATTAATGCTATGCTGCGTAGTTACCATAATAATACAAAAGAACACACAAGGAAACCTACTATAGAAGGTGTGACAGCTTCTGAAGTCAATTATGTAATGAGACAATTAAAAACAACAGGAATTTCGCTGCCCTGATAGCTTATAGACTCGCATTATTACTCTAATTTTATTCAGAAAATAAAGATCTATTGTCTGTCTTCTTAATGATTAGATTCTTGTTTTGTCAGGTAACCAAATGAGTTAAGTGTTTAGAAAAGAAGTCAACTTCCGTCGGGCAACAAATACTACAACAATAGTAATCTCATTATCAAAACATACTTACAGTAAATTGAAGCCAATAAAACTATAATATTTCTCTATTAAATAAATTGAATACAAAATACTAAGTGATAAGGATACCATAATCTTTAAGAAAAAGAACCAGTATGATATGCTTTTCATTTTTATATATATGAAAAAGAAAACCTTTGATATCAATGAAACGTAGTATACTTTCTATAATCTTATTGGCACTAATGATTTCTTTAACTGTAACTGTGGGTTCTGCTAACCTTATCACTGCATACGCAATTGAAAACTACTTGCAGCTAAGATCAGCCAATGTTGATTACCACGGCGGAGATATAGACGTGGACATACGAACAGGGGGCAATATCCCCTCAGAAAGTGGCAATAATGGATTTGGATACGCCGTTTTAACAGATGTAGGAGATGAGTCTGTAGACAATGTTCTTGTTGCTATTAGTGATATCGGACTTAAAAATAATGATAAATCAACAAAAAATGATAAATTGCATACATATGTGCTTGATTTAACAGGTGATACTTCTAAGGATTGTAGTGGCTCAGATTATGAAGTTACTAAAAGTTCTTCAGACAATGAAGGATTTGATACTAGTTACCCTATTGATGTAGAGGGAAATAAGATATCAATAGATGATGTAGATACAAATGACTTGGCCAGTGGTACTGTTAAAGCAATAGCATCATTTACTGCAGAAGCAATAACTAATAACGGTAAGATCAAACAAATCTGTATAGATATTCAAGATGTATTAAAACAATCCGAAATAGGTGTTAGTTATAACAATGACGATAATGACAACAATGGAAATGGGGATGATGAGGATGATCATAATGACAATGATGACAAGAGAAGACATGACAGGGAACATGACAGGGAACAAGACGATTGCGATATAGGCGATGCAGGATTTCCCTTCTGTGACGGAAGAGGCGAAGAGGAAGAGGAGGATGGCGACGATAGCACAGGAATAGATATTGATCAGGATATCGACCAAAGCAATGAATGTGGTGGAAGTTCAACCTGCACCAATGAAGGAAACAATGTAGCAAATGTGGGAGGTGACAGCAGTAGTAGCAGTAACAGTGATGGATTTGAATTAGACATTGATCAAAACATTGATCAAAGTAACACATGCGGCGGTGAAGCCGAATGTAGCAATGAAGGCCGTAATGAAGCAAATATCTGGGAAGATATTGGCAGCGGTGCAGATATTGGTCAGAATATTGAACAAAGCAATGAATGTGGTGGTAAAGCCAGTTGCAGTAACGAAGCCAGTAATGAAGCAAATGTATTTGGCTATCCTTCAGCTGCAGATGATGAAGAATTTGAATTTGATTCTGGCGTAGACATTAGTCAGAGCATAGAGCAAAGCAATACTTGTGGTGGTAGCGCTACATGTAGCAACATTGCAAGCAATATAGCTAACATAGGCTAGAAGAATCATGTGTCCCGATAACTACAAACAATTATTAGTTGGGAGCATAATTCTAGGTTCCATCATATTTTTTAGCAATCATCTATCATTGTATGCACAAGAGCTACCAGATAAAACCGATGACAGCTCAGAAGAAACTCTAGATATTACTATACCATCTCCATCTTTGGGACAAGGATTAGGGGAGGGTGATACTACTATAACTGCTGGCGTTATCATAGAAGAGGATCAAGGTAATAATGGTATTCCTTTTGAGTTACCCTTTCCTTGAGCTGCAATAACCAGTTTGGAACGTCATCATACTGAAACACATCTTAATAATATAATTAATAATGCTGAATGACATAATGAAACAAGTTAGAACTAATTTTGAATCATTTATTGTTATAGGAGTATTAATAATAGCTATATCTTTGATCGGTAGTTCCTTACCAGGTCTCCCGCTAATGCTTGAGACACAATGGGATAACGTATTTGCTCAAGCATCTAAGGATGCAAGAACAAATCTGCAATTTTCATACACAAAGTTAGGAGTCTTCAGTGGAGGATTTCAACGTATTTCATATAATTCCGAAACAAGAACTCTGGATTTAAGCAATACGTCAGCGTCATCAACCATTACAGAAACAGGAAAAATATCATCATCCCAGCAGACTTCTCAATCCCAATCAAATAAGCAGATGACCGAAACAGATGAACTAAACCTGCTAGATACAATCACTAAAAATGGATTCTTTGAAGCAAATAGTGTGTATCCTCCTAGCACAACTGCAAATCAAGAAGATTATATCTTACATGTATTAGCCATTTCAGTGGATGGTAAGACGCATACTGTTTTATGGACAGATAGTTCCAGTAATGTACCAGCTGGAATTTCAACTATGGCACAAACAATAGAAAATATGGCGTCTAATAAATAATAATTGTGCATCGGTATTTTCTGTCAAAGTAGAGTAAATATGTCAGGTTTTCCAGGAGGGCATTCTAGCCCTTCTACGAGGCCAAAAGAACTACAATACATTTGATGAATGAGAAACTGGCCACTTGGATTATAGTGAAGGAGATAACCAGCACGATAAATAAACTCATTTATTATTATTTCATTTCAAGTAATTCCTTATGCCGAAAGCAATTAGTTGTATGATCGTTCACAAGACCAACCGCTTGCATCATCGCATAACATATAGTAGATCCAACAAAACTGAACCCTCTAGCCTTAAGGTCTTTGCTCAAATTATCTGATTCTACAGACCTTATGGGAATTTGCTGAAAATCCTTAAAGAAGTTGTGCTTAGTCTTTCCACCTTCAACAAAACTCCAGATGTATTTATCAAAGCTGCCAAATTCATACTGTACTCTGATAAAAGCTCTAGCATTTGTAATGGCAGATTGAATCTTTAATCTATTTCTTACAATATTTATGGTGGGAGAAGTTAGTAACTTATCCACGCTATTTAATTTGAATTTTGCCACCCTTTTTACATCAAAGTTATCAAAGGCTCTTCTGTAGTCCTGGCGTCTCTTTAAAATAGTTGACCAGCTTAATCCTGCTTGAGCACCCTCTAAAACTAGGAATTCAAATAGTCTTGTATCTTGATGAACTGGAACTCCCCATTCAGTATCATGATATAGCTGCATTTCTGGAAATTTATTATCAGCCCACGAGCATCTGTTAATGCTATCTTTATTCACACTGTTGAGAGCTCCGTAAATTCATCAGTCTTCATCATCATAAAATAGAGGCTGGACATCATGGCCCTATTGATATGTTGTTTAATCTTCTAAGGATTTTGGATACACAACACATATTTTGTGAATTGATATTGTCTGCAAGCTGTGTGGCAGCAGGACTACTAAAGAAGCATTGTTTGATGTAGATGGGGCTATGCTCATAGAAAAATACTGTGATACATACGCAAAAATCTGAAGTAAAGTAATATACAAGATGGTCTTTATATTCCACTGCTTTCTACCTTATCAATTTCTATTCCAACTTTATCTCCAACTTGCCATGTCCTCAAATGTAAGTAAGGTGTGAAGCTTAATAATGAAGGTCAGCTGGTAGTAATGATGCAATGATGAATCCAAAGATGCTCATAATATCAGTCACTTTATCTGCAGCGATATTAATGTCAGGACTAATACGATATGATGCCATTGCTTATCCACAGCAAAAACAAGGATATTCTCATCCTAACAAGATGACGATGCAGCCAGGGTTGTATGCATTTGGAACTATTGCAAGTCTGCAAAACGACGAAAATGGTAATCCCACATGGATAGTATCAGGTATTTG
>JAREAI010000026.1:0-15333 GCA_029240435.1 Nitrososphaeraceae archaeon
GTGGGATCTTCATCTGACATTAAAAGAGACTAAAGATGAACCGTTAGTTAGAGAAATATTTCTAAAAGAAGGTTTCAAATCACTAACTGCAATTCAAAAAAAAGCAATACCAGTCATTTCAAGAAAAATAAACAGTCTACTTGTTGCTCCAACTGGTTCTGGTAAAACAGAAGCAGCTGTTATACCAGTATTTACACAATTATCTAACTATAAGATACATCATAGGGGTAAAATTAAGGTAATCTATATCACTCCTCTACGCGCGTTGAATAATGACGTACTTCGAAGAATCATCAAATATGCTGAATCTGAAAATTTGCGAGTACAAATACGACATGGCGATACTACTACTAGCTCTAAGAGAAAAATTGTTGAAGACCCACCGGATGTATTGATTACAACTCCTGAATCACTTGCTGTAATTCTAACAAGCAGTAAAATGCTTAAGGCACTAGAATGTTTGGAGTGGGTTATAATTGATGAAGTACATGAACTAGTATCAAATGAACGAGGTGCACATTTATCTATTGGTCTGGAGAGATTACAGGCTGCAAGTATTCTTCCCGTTATAAGGATTGGATTGTCTGCGACACTAGGTAATTTAAAAGAGGCTTCAAGATTTATTTCAGGAGTTAATAGGAAATGTGCTATTCTTATAGATAATTCTCTGCGAGTATATGATATAGATGTCAAGTTTATAAAAGGTTCTCTTAACAATGTTGCTCATTTTATAATTCAGTATGTAAGAGATAATAAAATAGAAGGATCAATTTTGCTGTTTACCAATACAAGAGATGAAGCAGAATACATTGGCACTATTTTAAAGAATCAAAACTACGTTCAAGTGGATGTTCACCATGGTTCTCTGTCAAAGGATATGAGAGAAGAGACTGAAACTAGGCTAAGAGAGGGCGCTGCTGGCATAGTTGTTTGCACTTCATCATTAGAACTTGGCTTAGATATTGGCTCTGTAGAATTGGTAGTACACTATGGCTCGCCAAGGCAAGTTTCGAAATTGATGCAAAGAATTGGTCGTAGTAGGCATAGACAGAGAAGTTCTGCAAAGGGGTTGATAGTAACTAACATTCCAGATGATGAGATTGAGGCTCTTGCAATTATTCGAAGGATGAAAAAAGGTTCAATAGAAGGACAATTAATGCATACAGGCGCTTTTGATGTTTTGGCTCATCATCTAGTAGGATTAGCGATGCAAACAAGAGATCCCATTAGAATTGAAACTGCTTTTGATCTGGTAACAAAGGCCTATCCATTTCGTCTGATCACATCTAATGATCTAAAAGAATGCATAAATTTACTTGATAATAATGGTATAATTAGATACAATAGAGAAGAACAATCCTATCAGCGCAGGGTAAAGGCATACAAGTATTACTTTGAGAATTTATCTATGATTCCCCATGTTTTAAAATTTGAGGTTATAGATTCAATTAGCAAAAGAAAAATTGGATCTCTTGATCAGCAATTTGTCGGAGACTATGGTGAGAAAGGAAATGTTTTTGTCTTAAAAGGTTCACAATGGCGCATACTTTCAATAGACGAACGCAGAATGCAAGTCAATGTTGAACCATTACATGGCACTGCAATCAATATCCCTTACTGGGTAGGAGAGATGATTCCTGTAGATTTTAAGACCGCTGAAGAAGTAGGCACTATTCGTAATGAAGTATCCAAGAATTACATTCAGATTTCCACATCTATAATTGAAGAGTCTATCAAGTCTTTAAATATTATTCCAGATTCGAAAAATATTGTAATAGAAAACTTAAACGCAAGAAATACAGTCATTATTCACTCTACTTTTGGCTCAAAAGTCAATAATACAATAGCTTCTCTATTATCTACAATACTATCATCGCAGCTTGGATACTTGGTAGAAACCAGATCTGATGCATACAGAATTATGCTCTCTTCAACTGCTAGAATAGGAAAAGGCCATGTTGAGCGGATACTTAAAGAAACGTATGACACTGAAGCTATAATCATTGCTTCCTTTACTGGCACTCACAATATCAATTGGAAGGTTTGGATGGTGGCAAAAAGATTCGGTATGATAAGCAGAGAAGCGATATATGACAAAAGAGTAGCGCGTATGATTTATGACAGATATGCTAAAACTCCGATAAGCAAAGAATCAATAAGAGAGATCATACATGATAAATATGACATTACCCAGACAGAAAAAATAATGCTTGACATACAAAATGAGGTAATAAAAATTCATTGGATTGAAACTAGCGATTTCTCCGATCTAGCAAAGCCTATTTTAGAACATTCTGCAAAGTTCTCTGCTACCCCATTAAGCATTGAAAAAGGGGTAATTGAACTTGTAAAAGAAAGACTGGAAAAAACCAAGCATAGACTGATTTGCATCCGATGTGGAAAATGGGAAAGAACCATCGAAACCAGGGAAATTCCAGAAAATCTTTCGTGCCCGACATGCAGGTCTAGACTGATAACAAGAACGTCATCATATGACTATGATTTAACAAAAATTATTGCGAAAAGGCTCACTGGAAATAAGCTCTCAGCAGAGGAAAATCATAAATTTGAGCGCGCATGGAAAATTGCATCACTAATCAATAATTTTGGCAAGAAGGCAATTGTTGTATTGGCCGGTTATGGGATAGGTGCAGACACCGCAGCGCGCATTCTTCGTAATTATATAGATGAGGATGAAATATACAAAAGTATCTATGAAGCTGAAAGACAATACGTAACTACCCGAGGTTTTTGGGATTGAGTACATATATGCTTTATCCACAGAGTCAAATACACGCTAATCTTTACAATAGAAGAAAGGCTAAAGTAGGTTGTATTTGCTTCTAGGAATAATTGAAACCATCCGTATGACCAAAAATTATCGTATGGATAAAAATATTTGAACTAATTTTTCGTTTAGACTATAATTCTTCTCTAGTTTATTTGGTTCTGAAAAACAGTTGATGTCTTACTAAATGTCTTTCATTTTAATATAGTATGATCTTCTGTGTTACTATCCTGAAGAGAACAACAAAGTAACAATCATTTTAGCTATTCATGGTGAAAACTATCCGTATATTTTTGCAGCGTGCCATTAATTATAGTCATAAATATAGATAGAAAATATGAAAAATAATATCACTATATCGTTTTTAACCTACCTTTACAATGGATGAATGTGGCTTTAGTGTCAGCTCCACTTTTCCCTCTCTCCCGTTATTTGCTGTGGCACCAATTACTTTAATCCGATCACCTACATTCACCTGATTAACTGAAGAGCTTTGAGATCGCCAACCTATTAATCGTATCTCGCCTGTGTCATCACCTAGTAATGTATCAGTCACGGGCACAGTTTCACCGGCCTTAGTATTGACCTCAGTCATATTAGGTGATTGCAAAACAATAGCTTCTACGATGAATGGATTATCAGATAATTGAATATCTTTTATCTTTGACTCTAGCATCGCAAGTTTTGGAAAAGATGGGTCATCCTCTATTATTCTAATATAGGACTCATCTTTAGAAAGAGTAATGCTAGTGCCAAAGATTCTACTAGGAACACATTCAATCATCACTTCAGAAGTCATTTCTTCATTCATCAGGGTACTATCAACAGCGAGATATACGAATTTACCACCTCTGTCGATTGCCAGGCAGTTAACGTTACCTCTCCCACTCTCTCTTCCTATTGATAGTATCCGCAAAGGCATAACTTCAATTTCCTCTTGTGCTCCAAAAAATTCTAGTGATGTTCCTTCGTCACCATGAATTTCAAAATCGCCTTGGCCATATTGTGGATTACCTTGTTTTATTTTTACTCCAATGAATTTAACTCTCGCACCAGTGTTAAACACCTTTGGAATCCTTTCTTCTTCAACATTCCAAATAACAACACGTAATGTACGAGAACCGTCTTCATTAGAGATCTGCATTTGAAGTGACTTATTTTGTTGACCTCGGATATTAGTAAATTCTGAGATTCTCGGATTGGATTTAACCTTACCAACAATAACAACATTATCTTGGGGTTCTCTTACATCATCAACTGTGGTCAATTTAGTATCAATATTCGGAATGGGGCTATCGCCATCACTTAACTTTTCGATAATACCATTAGAACCCAGATTAATTGTTGGCCTCCCATCGAGGCCTGATTTGACATAGCCTTGTGAAATCTTTACAAGGTCCCCTGGTTTTAAGCCTATTTCATCGGGTATACTAGTTTGATTATCCCATAGTTTTACTTTCACACTTGAATCCTTATCATAGATAGTTAAGGTTCGATTTCTGGATTCTTCATTTGTATCCTTTTTTGTAAATTTACGAATAGGATAAATATTCATTATTCTCGCTGTAACGGTGACATCTTTTGCACCAATGTAAAGCTCCTTAATGCCAGATTGTGATTTCGGAATATTTTCAAAAGAAATACCCAAATCAGCAGCAACTAGGAATAACGCTCCTTGATCCGTCAGATAACCGGCGCCAATCTTACGCTTCTTTTCATCAATCATATCTCTAATCTGTTCAGCGCTGATTTCTGGTTTCTGACTCAGCAATACTTCAACCATCTTTTGAAAATCAGCAGACAAAGCGGGCAAACCTCCTCTTATTATTACTATCAATAAATAACTTGCCTATATGTTTTGACAATGATCATTAATAATAAACACAAAAATTAGACATGCAAAATAGGATATACAATTTTGATTGGAGATCAACATTGCATTTCTGTGCATGAACTCCGGAAATATTACAATAAAGATATACGTGCTATAAATGGAATTTCTCTTGATGTCGAATATGGAAAGGTGTTTGGCTTTCTTGGGCCTAATGGTGCAGGTAAGACTACTACAATAAAAGTACTGACTACTCTTATTCGTCCATCATCAGGAAAAGTATATCTCTTTGGTAAAGACATTGTGAAACATTCATCAGAAGTTCGAAAACGAATTGGAGTCGTCTTGCAACAACCTAGCTTTGAGGCAAACTTAACGGTAGAACGATCTCTCGACCTTTACGGTTTATTATGGGGTCTTGCAAGCGAAAAACGAAAGGATAAATTGAGAGAGCTTTTACATGCCTTTGATTTAGAGAGTCTCAGAAATATAAAGAATGATGAACTTTCAATTGGTCAAAGGAGAAGAGTGCAAGTTGCGCGTGAATTTATGCATGAAATGGACTTGCTTTTTCTTGACGAGCCAACAGTAGGCCTGGACCCATCTGCTAGAAGAATGCTGTTAGACTATATAAAAAAGCAAGTAAAAGCTGGCCTAACTGTTTTCTTTACTACACATATTATGGAAGAAGCAGAGTATCTTTGCGACGAAATTGCTATAATAAACAAAGGTAAGATACTTGCCTTTGATACACCAGCCGGGTTAAAACAAAAGTACGGAGGCATTAAGACTATTGAAATTAAGTTAAAAAACATTCCAGCTAGATCGATTTTGCATTTAGTAAATAGAGTTGCCAATAATTCACATATTAATATTCCCGAAACAAATACTATCTGTATAGGCGCTATTAATGCCCAGGAAATAATAGTTAAAATAATGGAATTACTTTCAAACAATGGCATACAGATTGAAAGTATAACTATAACTCCTCCGTCTCTAGAAGATGTATTCCTAACTATAGTAAATTACGGAAAAGAAGCATAGTGGTATGCCAACCTAGATTTTAGATTTTCAGTTTCATCATCGACAAAGTCGCCATCAGAAATGCTCCTGCGGAAAGAGCAGCCATTACAACAACTTCAATAGTCGTAAAGATACTAATCTGTGAGAAGATCCCTGCCCTTGTAATGTCCACTATGTATGTCAACGGGTTAATATAAAATGCAGTGTGTAATGGTTCGGGTACTCCGTCTGATGGATAAAATGCCGAGCTAGCAAATGCAAAGAAAAGAAATATACCATTAACAATCACATTGAATCCTTCACTACTTTTGAGTTTGGTAGAAATGATAATCGTAATTGAACCGAAAAATATTGCACCGGAAATGAGCGCATATACTGTATAAGGTATAGACAATAGGGTAGGATTTGCATTGCCGAGCATAGTTGGAAAACCAGCTGCCACGATGAGCGAGGCACTAGCAAGCCCCATTAGCATAATGGTGAGAAGATTACTAATGATATATTGCATTCGGGTAAATGGCATAACCAATATTTGTTGGAACATTCCGTTTCGTTTATCATTCCAAATAATGCTCCCAGCTACTGTGCTGCTGTTCATAACGTTAAAACCAATCATACCTGCTGCTAAATACGCAGGATATGCGATCTGAGCATTTCCGAATCTGACAGGCTCCTCTCCTAGTAATGCAGAATATGAATAGCCCGCTACAAATATGTATACAATAGGAAAGACAACTTGCCATATTAAAAATACTTTATCGATCGAAGATATAAGATTCCTATATACCAATGAAAAAATCGCTGATATCAACTGATGCATATGGAACAGTCAGCCATATTTTAATCTAAAACAAATTTATCGATGCTGCAATGTATATATATATATTTATATATATAAATATACATATATGTAAATAGGGCAAGCCATTCTCAATGAGACTGTCGGGCTAAATTTCAAGTCATACTTGATAGTCATGATACTTCAGTGGATAATTTCTTATTAGTTATTAAGATTTAATATCAACTAATCAATAACTGATAGCACAATATTAGAAGTATTTTAGGTAGTTGGGAAAAATTTTCTTGTTATGGGTACAAAGAGTAGACAAAGAAGTGTCTATTCATAACCATATTTATTGTATATTATACTGATTCAAAAACACATTATGATAATAGAAGATATTTTATGCACCTACTGAAATATGACTAGACTCGATCAAACAGCATCTTCCTCGAAGTAATTATTATTGATTTTAGGTAATTATGGTATTACCGTTAAACAAGTCCTTTGTCGAGTAATTAATAAGTTTAATTAGAATCTCTTTAATATTGTACCACTGAGGGGTTGTTTGGTCCTCTAATGAGAGTCTTTTTTCAGTAACTACCAAGTTACAACTAAACAAAATTCCTATTAACATGTTATGTTAGTATATTCTACAGGTCTTAGCCAAACAAAATTGTGTTAGTTTTTCTTAATTATCAAAAGTTGTATGAAATAAAAACTTGTTATAACTCCTTTTTTTGTTGCTTATCTATATCTAATTACGAACTAATTATAACCGTTACGTCAGCCTATGTTCGTGCGTCAGATGAGACGTATATAATACAAAGCATTAAGAATAGTTATAACATAATAATAAATCATAGTGATACACTCGAAAAAATCTGTTAATTCCTCACAATTGATAGATAGAAAAAGAGAAGATAATAATGGAAAAACAAGAGTCAGACCTATTATCGCAGTTAGACGAACTAAGATAAAACTAAACAATCCAATTCTTATTGCAGGCTTTCCTGGCCCTGGCCTTGTGGGATCAATCAGTACTTCTCATATTATTGAGCAACTGCATATGCATCAGATAGCATGTGTAGAGTCCGAGTTTATTGTACCTGGTGTAATCTATATTGCAGGAAAGATAAGACATCCTTTTCGTTTGTACTCAAATCAAGAGGGAAATGTTTGCGTATTAGTATGTGAAGCACCCATAATGATACAAGGTATTCATTCGGTACTAGATACTGTTGTAAAGTGGGTCAAGGACAATGAAATAAGAGAAGTCATAGTATTAGAGGGGATCCCCGTTGAAGGCATACCAGACTCTAGCAGAAAACCCATGATATTGTCTAGTGACATCAGAGGAGATAATAATGATAGTTTATATAAAGACGGTACTGAAGAGAAAAAAGATTTTTCTTCTTCTTCAAATACTACCTTTATAGCGGGGATATCAGGGGGCCTTTTAGCCTCGTGTTTATCAAATGGCATTGCTTGTAAAGCTCTGCTTATATCTGCATCAAGTGGGATCCCAGACCCAGAAGGAGCTGCAATTCTTATAGAATCAATTAGTAATATCACAGATAATGATTTTTTAAAGAGAATAGACGCTCAGCAACTTAGAGAGAAAGGAGCAAATTTAAAACGGCGAATGACAGAGACCATTAGAGCAGTACGCGAACAACAATCACGCGAGCATCAAGAACAAAGTCCAACAGGAGGACAGGTAATTTATGGATAGTGAAAATTATTATTATTGAAAATTATTATTATTGTTTAGATTATTTTGAATCAAAAAGCCTAGCATGAATTTATTGCATAGAACATCTAAAATTAATAAATTAAATCGTAAAAATGGGATCAATTATTACTATGATGTCATTATTATTTTATAAGATAGTAGTATTCTAATTATAATAATAACGATAAATCTTGCGAAAACATACGTCAAATAAAACAAACAAAAAAACGGAAAAAACAGTATATATGTAAGAATCTCTATAGACTATATAATTCGTATATAATATATCTCATCTTATGATCGTTATTCGAAGACCAAAACGATCTCGCAATTAGCTTATTTAGTTGTTCCTCCAATAAAACATTGCTAAAGTCACACGATAAACGAGATATAGGATATATTTTTTAATTTTTATTTTTCTCTATATTATCATACAAAATATCCTATGTGTTTACCCTTTCCAATCATTTTTCCACTTTTCTTGTCCCTAAAGATTGTTGAACTTTTTGGAACATGGCTATCCGATTTAACTAAATGTGGAGTACCATACACGTCTGCTAGAATATAATCATAACGCCATAATAGATAGACTTCTTCGTCTGTCATTAAACTTTTAATATCTACAATAGGTCCAGAATTTCTACCTAAAAGTTTTATACTATCATTATACCATATCGGATAGCTTTCCCAAATTGTCTCTAACGGTTTAGGCCTATTTCTAACGTATAATACTTCTGGCCTATATGCAATTATCATACTAAGACCAACCATAGACATTCCAAGAAAAAAGAATATTTGTCTGGCCACAAATACGGGCTGCTTTATATTTATAATATTTTTTTCATTTTTGCCATTTGGGTAACTATCATCTAGGACGCCGAGCTGGTAGGAAGGAAGAAAAATACCTGTGTATATCAATAAAAGTCCCAGGATACCTATCACTATACTTACTATTCCTCTCCATATTAATGAAAGTGCTATAATACAAATTAGGCTGATAGTCATAACCTCTATGACTTTTTCAGCCATAGAGGTAGGATTAATTTGAAAGGGAAGAATAGAAAGATGAATAACAATCAACAGCATAATACTGATGAGATTAAGAGCCAAGAGTATTGATTTGTTCCTATAGAACCATTCATACAAACGTAAATAGTACAGGCTATAGTCTCTGCCTCTATGAGAATTAGCGAACCCTGCTTCCATACAAGGAACATAGATCAATAAATTACTTAAAGCGAATCATTGTTCTTCTTTTTTGTAGATAATTCTTTTGGGTCGGTCTGTATCTTTGGACCCATTTCCACCATATTGCAACATGATTTCGTTTTACAATTCTCGATGATAATCCTTTAGATGCATTTCTAAATGAAAGACCTACAAATTATAAGTACAAGCCATGAGCGATATCTTTCTTCAAAATATGTCCTATTTCTTGTTTGAGAGATATCAAGAGAAAAAGAGTACAATGTGTTTAACTGCAGATTTGATTTTTCCTCAAGTTAACAGAGCTTCTGAAATTATCGTAACACAGTATTTTTGTGTGTTAACAAAGCAAAAGTTGAAAAGTTATCTACTATAATCCCACCTACACCAAGTCATTTAATGACGTCATTTTAGCTTTGTACAAATCTTGTTGTTTTGCAAGGTTATCTTTAACTTATCTGATGTCTGAAGATTCATTCCGTCTCTAATTGATGTTGGAAAAGGACGACATGCTAAGTTTCCCCGCCTAACAAGAGCACTTTCAATTTCTGACCGCATAATAAAGACATTTTATATATGTTTATTATGTATATGATGCGAAGTCTTCCTGTCTTTCTTTCCAAATGCGTTGTAGATAAAAAATCCATATGCCAATTATAAGAGCAAATATTACAAAGGTAATAAATGCACCTTCGTTCGGGTAGTACATTTCTATTTTTGTATCTGTAGCAATTCCTTGTTCTTCTTTCTTCTCTTTCTTTTCTATGTCATATGGTTTATTGGTTATAGGGTTAAGAAGGTTTTCAACAGGGGCAAATTGGTCGGTAAGTATCGGCACATCATTAGTTTTTATGTTTGTTGAATCATAAAGATGATTTGCATAATCGATATCCAAGGTATTAGATGTGAGTATCTTCTGATGCTGATGCTGTAGTTGTTTGATACCATCCTTGCCATATTTTATATCTTGATTCTTGCTAGCGACCAAAAGAATATTTTGATTACTACCTGATTTAAACTCAATAGGAAAAACATAAACTGACGGAAAAACTTCTAACATTGTCTTGTAAACAGCTCTATAGAGATCAGATGTATCTTCTCCTCGTTCTCCAAGTGAGCCTATCTGATTAGAGACAATCACCCCATTTGGTTTTGCTAGCTTATCATACAGGATCTGAAAAAATTCTAAAGTCATTAAATGAAATGGCACATAGCTTTTTGAAAATGCATCCAAAATTATTATATCGTATTTTTGGTTTGATTTAGATAGAAAATCTCTCGCATCTTCATTATAAATCCTTAATCCTGGATTATCGTCATTGCTATTACTACCACTTACATTGAAATATTTTTTGGCTGCATCAATAACAACTGGGTCTATCTCTACTACATCTACAGAGACATTCTGATATGTATTTAGAAAATGTTTTGGGCCTGAGAAACCGCCTCCACCTACAAATAATACATTTTTAGCATCAGAATTAAATATCAATCCAAGAGGAAAATATTTAGTGTACGTAGCAACTAGTTCATTTGGATTATCCTTGTACATCTTGCTATGTACAAGACCATTTAGATAAAGAGTTCTGATATTATTATGAATTCCAGAATCAACTACATCCAGATGACTATAAGGCGTTTCCTTCTCAAATACTAAAATGCCAGAGTGTAAGTGAGGTGGTTCCTGTACTATCCCAGCTAACAATGTATTTGAAGTAAAAAGCAACAAAACAACAACAACAAAACCAGTAAGAACGTAGGGAAATCTTCTTCTTCCTAGACCAATGAGTGATGAAAGAATTAGAGTCAAACCAAGTGCAAATATGATATATCTAATCTCAAATGCTGGAATCAAGACAAAGACTGTCAGAAAGGTACCTACTATACTTCCGATAGTAGATGCAGAATAAAGATTTCCTGATGTATTGCCCAATTTGCTAAGTGTCTTAGTTGCTAACTTTACTGCATAAGGAGAGACAATTCCAAGCAAGAAAGTTGGGATGACAAGAAGGATAAAGGCCGCAAGTAACGAAGTATAGCGGCTATTCTCTAATGTCGTTGCTGCCATTGAAGCAGTAATATCTAACACTAGCGGCGAAATGAACGGTAGAAAGACAATATACAATCCAGTAGAAAATAATATTGAGCAGAACTTTACAAAACTAGGGTCTTTTTTATCAGCTAGTCTTCCTCCAACATGATATCCTAAACTCAAACCAGCTAATATTACACCTATCAGGCTGCCCCATGTGTATATAGAACTACCAAAGACTGGAATCAATAATCTGCTTACTGAAAACTCTAAAGACATAGTAACTATACCAGCAATGAAAACCAATATAGTCAAGATTAAAAAAGGGAACTTTCTAGGACGAACAGAAGACGACGGCCATTTCTTTAAAAACAACATTAGTACTGATGATAAATATCTTATAAGAGGTGTATTGCTTTATTCAGAATATTTGATGACATTTGATGACACTAATAGCTTTGCTGCTACTTGAATATATTATCAGAATACAGAAGACCCAAAGTATCTACAAAATCAGATTCGAAGATTACTATGCAAGCCATCTCTGATACAGAATGTTCTCTACTGAGAAGAAAAGGTCCGTTGAGCAACACACCTATTTGAATGACTAGAAGATTTAGGAGAGGTTTCAAGGTTCGCAAGTGCAGGGTTTAGGTGTAGATGTTTATTTCCGATAAAAGAACATAATAGAAATAATAATAATGTCACCAGCTGTCAAAGGCAGCAATAACTACAATAAAGGTAAGAAGAAGCAAAAATAGACAAAGCATTCATTATTCAGTATAATGACTTCTCAAGAGCCATTAATACCTCAATGATTCATTACAGCACAGACTCAAACGGAAACGATATGTAGTAGGCGTTGATGTTTCTGATCAGATGGGTATATGAACGCCTGTAAAAATGAGCTTGTATGTAATTACCCCAAGGGAAGAAAGCTATTAAATGATAGGTTGCTTTTTTTATGGGATATTTTTTAAATATAGTAGAACAATTTATGCTAGCTTTATCTATAAAATTATATTTATAAAATCTTATGATTATAATTTCATTTTCCATCAACAGTGATGCTATCTTTTCCGTCAAATAGTCGTCAGATTCAATATATGCGCATATACGCTTATGTTTTAACCGATAACTATTATCGAATAAATCAGTCATGCAAAATCTTATAAAGTAATAATTTTTTAATTATGAGATTATGCATGAAACCAAAAGTCCCAAAATCAATAAGAGAACGAGTCATTAAGCAATGGCTTCAAGGTATGTCTTGAGATGAAATTGGTAAAGAATAATGACATAGGAGCTGGAACTATAAGTGCTATCGTAAAAGACGCTAAACAAGAGATTCCTGATATTGACTTAGAGCAGTGGCTATGATCGTAAAGAAGTATGGCTTAGATCTGTTGTACTTGCATCTTCTATTATAATAAAAAACAAATTAGTTGAGATGGGTTTAAATGAAGATCAGGTAGAATCATTCATTGAAAATATCATTATTTACTGCATTAAGCATGGGTTGACAGATGAGGAATTTCTTAATATTGTAAACAAGGTCTGTGCTTTATCAGATAAGCCATTAGATCAGCTGCCTAATCATATCATACAAGAATAGTTAGAGGTAGAACAAGTGAGAGGGGAAAAAGAAGATGCAAAATTAAAAGAACATCAAGTATTGCAACATTACAATGTAAATATTAAGATCTTGAAGAATACAGAAGAAATAAACCATTAATTGACCGTATTAAACAGCTAGAAAATCAACTAGAAAAAAGAAAGAGAAAATCATTATTTGATCAAAAAACTTAGTGCTGAGCAAATAGACAACTCAAGGTTGATCCAGGAATGGAGAATGTCTTCTTCCTAAATTAGCAAAATTTTTAACTAAAATACTGCATTATAATCACTTAGAAAACAAGTGCTGCCATAATTTCTCCTGCTTGCACTAAATAAATCCAATGGACTTACTGCGGTTATTATCAATTGGTTATAAGTCATAAAAAATGTTACTTCACCATTTTTCCAAATATGATCTGGTAGCAATTAGTGATGTCTCAATTTTCACTTACTTATGTAGATATCGACGTCTGCCCACAAACTTACTAATAAAATGCTAATGTTATCTTTGTAGAATCAAGAAAACTCCACGATAACGTCATAAGAAGAGTTAGGGATATGAATGAAGCCTATATCTTGCTAGTCGTACTAAAACACTTTCAGCCAAACAGTATGTATGATTTCTGTTTGCTTGTTACTTTTCTCACCGCTCTAACAGTGAGCAGTATTAAATTAACTGAAATATTACAATAAATGGATAAGAGCAATGTCAAATAAATATGTGGATAATAAAGATGTCAATCACTAAGAAAAAGGATTTAATCACACAGAAAGAAGTAGATGAATGCCTAAAACATATCTCTAATAATAATGATAAGACAAATCAAGAACAACTGTTGAAGCTTTTACAAGAGATGCAAATTACTTTAGATGATCCCACATTTGAGGATTCTATAGATGGCACAAGAATACGTGCTGCCTGTACTATTGAGATAAGCAAAAAAGGAGGAGGAGGAGAACAAAGAGGGAATATTATCAAATTTCAATATATCAAAGAAATCCATATTGATTATGGTAAAGTGCCAATAAATATTAGAGATGATGCCAATAATCCTTCTTATCGCAATGATGTTACCCAAGACCCAATAATAGAATCGTACGATACACTAGAGAAGAGCATTCCTACACTATATGAAATTCTTGGACTTTTAAAAAGGATTTACTTTATGCCAGAAGACTTTTCTAACCGACTGGCTATCGATCGTATACGCAAGCTAAGAAATACGTTTAGCAAGGATGAGATACTTACCTTTCCATCAACAGCTTTTGATGATAATACTGGCCTGATTCCTATTTGAAATAGAAGAACAAATGCAATAATGATATTTTTGAAAAGTCTGAAGCAGACTATATCTTGATTTAATAAAAAGAAAAAATCTAAATAACAAGGAAGATCAGAATCTTAGTACATGCAGGCAATTAATTCCACTTAATTCTTTAATTTATGCTAAAATGTTGTTTGTAATATTCTTGAATTGATTACGCTCGGTATATTAAATCAAGTGAACAAAAACATTTGTATGGATGTCTTTTGATCTAAATCCATCCTATTTTTCCTTGGTCATGTTCTATCTCCTCTCAATTATTATCTTAACAAAAACTATTATGCTAGGAAATAGAAAGAATGGAACGATTGAAACAAGAAGAAGGAGAAGAACAACAGAAGGTTGCCATTGTTACCGGAAGTTCAAGTGGAATAGGGTATGCTACATCATTATTGTTGGCAAGAAATAGATTCCATACTTATGCAACAATGCGTAGTATCGAAAAATCTGTAGACATCCAGGAGATAGCCAATAAAGAAAGACTGCCGCTACAAGTAATTCAAATTGATGTAAATGATGATGCTTCTATTAGAAATTCAATCGAAAAGGTTGGATCAGAAAATGAAAGAATTGATGTGCTTGTAAATAATGCTGGTTATGGTCTTGTTGGAGCATTTGAAGATTTATCAGTAGAAGAGATTAAATCACAATTTGAAACGAATTTTTTTGGTGTAATACGACTAACACAACAAGTTCTTCCTATTATGAGGAAGCAGAAATCAGGTACTATAGTAAATGTAAGTTCAGGTGCGGGGCGTATTGGTTTTCCAGGCATGTCTGCATATGTAAGCAGCAAGTTTGCTTTGGAAGGTCTAAGTGAATCAATGTCATATGAGTTAGAACCATTTGGGATTAAGGTAGTAATTATTGAACCAGGTTTAATTAGAACAAACTTTAAGAAAAATAGCGTTATGTCAAAGAAATCATTAGATAATTCATCCATTTCTCCGTATTCTTCCATAATTCAGAAAATAGATTCATCAATTAGTTCTATG
>JAREAI010000208.1:0-6989 GCA_029240435.1 Nitrososphaeraceae archaeon
AAGCACCCTAGTTGTCATATTAGCATCACCATGTTGCCTGACAGGTTTTTTTACCACAACATTAAATCAAAATTATGGCCTTAAGTACTTTGCTCATCTACCAAGGCAGGTCTTGTATTGGTTAATAGAACCTTTTCTCCGTCGCCTCTTCCTGTAAAATTTATTTTTGCCCTTCCATTTGGAATTGTTCTAATAAAGTCATCAAGAGAAGTGTTTTTAATGAAATCCGTCAAACTATAATTGTTATCTCTATGAGTATCAGCTGCAGTAGCAACTCTAACAAGTTCACTCTTGATTTTTTTTGCTGCATTCATGGGATCCAGTCCACCTGGCAATAACATTGAAAAGACGAGAGCTTTTTTCCTAATAGCACCAACAGGTCCACAAACTAAAAGATATCGATCGCTTAAATGCATAATTCCTACTGCGAGTTTTATTTCAGAGCCCTTGATATAATTTCGCTTACCCTCTATAACAAAAGAACCTTTTGGAAGATATTGTCCTGTTGGAGCACCCTTCTTTATCTGATCCGGCATAACCCAGTATGCATCGGCGCTAGATAAGCCATCCTTCCATGCTCTACTAAATGATACTGTTGCCTGTGCCACTTCCTGTAATGTTGTTTCCATTTCACTAACTTTAATCGCATTCTTGATAATGAAGAATGGAGAGCCATACACTTCGGCATGAAATACTATATCATATTCCGTCAAATGTTTGCGTATTATAGCAGAGTTTGACGAAGCATCTCTGCCCCCGATTGCGAGCAACCCATCACCTGTGATAAACCATCGATATCGCTCATACCACTCTCGACTAGCCAGTTGCTTGACAACAATTTTCTTCTGAATGGCAGAGCTGCGATTTCTTAATCGTTCAATTTGATCAAGCAATCCTCTTTTATTTTCATCGATTGACGTATTGCCACGCTCCATTTCCTTAGCCCTTTCATACAACATAGACGATACCTTCGGAAGATTAGAATTCAGGTGAATACGTTCGCCTACTACTTCAAGATATTTTATTCCTCTTTCGTTTACAATAGCTGCAGAATTTGTTTGAAGCATCCCCTTGACTGAATCATCAGCGTAATCATAAATTCCAAGATAAGAGAGTTCCATTAATTCATTGGCAATTTTTCTGATAGCAGTAGCCTTTGAAATAACTGCCTCTTTTGCTTTGTTCAGCTCCGAAAGATCATGTTCTAACAATGCAACTTGTCTATCTATTTCAATTGTTCTAATGTTGCTGTCTATAGTCATAATATTGTTGCTTAAAACTTCGTCTACGGCGTCGAGATAAGAATTAACTTTTCTGGCTCTCAACTTTCTTGCATTATTTGTTACAATAGGAAGTGCATCCAGTGCTTTCCCATCATCTCCCAGAATGACAATTGGTTCATGATTTCTCCCTGAACTTACATCCGTAACTAGCTCTTTAACAGCAACATAGATTCTAGTCACGTCCTCCTCTGAAAGCTGTCCAACTTTTCTTGACTGTATTCTTGCCCTTGTTGCAATTTCTTCTACAAATTTTTTTGGCATTGAAAGATTTCTTCCCATCCATTTTAATACATCAAGATCCTGTACATCGTCTTTTATTGTTGTTTTTAACTGCTCGAGCGAAAGCTCAAATACATCAATTCCTCTACTAGGCGGTGAGGTGTATCGTAATCCAACCTTTAATGTTCTGTGCCTTACTTCAATAGAATTGATAATAGATAGAATCTGCATATTCTCGTCACAAAGAATAATATTTCCTTCACCGAAGAATTCGGCAATCATTATTCTCAAATTACCATCCAAATGCCGAAATTTTAAGGTCACAATACGCTCGCTGCCAATCTGATCAATGGATTCAATTTTAGATCTTTCAACTTCAGCTTTGATGGTGTTAACTTGTTCGTTTTCCTCGACAGGTTTGAACTTCAACTTTGTTATCCAGATACCTTTAACGGAAACCATTAGAATAATGTCTGGTTCTGTTGAGTGATGTAACTTGAAAAGAAACGAATCTTTTGTAACGGCATTTATACTGCTGACATAATATCCTAATATGATTTTGGATCTAGCTCTAAAGGTCAATATCAACCGCAAGAAATTAAACCAAGTGCCATTTAAATGACAGAAAGTAGCCTATTTGGATTCGCTAGATAAAGTTTTTTATATGAGAGCAATTTGCGGATTGATTGCCGGTATAATCACTGGATTTATGATAACACCGCACACAGAGCAATCTAGTGCGATAGTGACAATAGTTCTTATTGCTATTATTCTTTATTTGATATCATATACATTTGCAAAGCGTATTGCACAAAATATCCCAAAGACTGAAAAAAGAAAGCTAGCTACAAATGGCATATTCCCATTTATTTTCCTGTTGATGATGTTCATGATCATCATATATACTGGATTGTATCAGTTCCTGGCACGTTAAAATACTGCTTTTGTATAAATACAATACATTGCTTTGGGATTATGATACGCCAGGAATTCCCGATGAGTTATTTGATAAAGATGACGAAGTTCCAATTACGAAGGAAGACATCAGATCTCTAGTCATTAGCAAATTACGATTGAAAAAGGATTCTTCTGCAATAGATATTGGATGTGGAAGTGGTAGCATCACTGTAGAGCTCTGTTTACAGACAAAAGATGGCAAGGTCTATGGTGTAGATTTTAATCAACGTGCAGTGGAACTGACAAAAAGGAATCTCCAAAAATTTGGAGTGAAAGCCCAAATATTTTTAGCAAATGCACAGGATATTTTGCCATTACTTCCACAAGTAGACTCGATAATTATAGGTGGAACTTGGGGAGATACCAAGCGAGTTATAGAGTTGGGGATAGATCGCTTACAGAAAGGTGGCAGAATAGTAATTGACACAATTTTAATTGAAACAATGTACAAGACAATAACTACAATAAATGAAGCAAAACTAAATGAAGTTGATATTACACAAGTAACAATTTCAAAGGGAAGAAAAGTATCGACAGGTACAATGATTACTTCAAGAAATCCAGTAATGATAATATCGGCTACAAAATAACTATAAAATGATGGTAGAAAAAAACCTCTCCAACTATGTCTTACAAAATTATTAAAGAAAGAAAAATTTCTCTATCAATATAGCAGATGCAATACAATAATTGGATAAAAATTAATTGATATAAGTAAGGGATACTGCTTATTCTTAAATATTCCTAATAATATACATTGGTAGATTAGAGTCTTAGCAGTAGAAGGCATCCAAGGCATTTTCATCAATACAACTGCCATCAGTTAACTAACAAGTGTTTAGTGAAAAATAGATAATTGGCAGAGATTTAGATATCAAGATTAGTTCACTGATATTGGTAAACAAATGCCTGTGATCAAAGGATTATGATCTTTTAAATAACGCTCTTCTTTGAGAAAATGTAAATGAAACTATTTTGCGTTGGATGTGGTCCAGGAGATCCTGAATTACTGACAGTCAAAGCCGTAAATCTGATTAAAGATGCAGAAATTATTTTTGCACCTACAGCAAGGGAGGGCAAACCTAGCATTGCGCTTTCAGTAGTTGAAAGATATGTGGATAAGTTCGCAAAGATAGTCGATCTTGTATTTCCTATGGTCAAAGATCGAGAATCTTTAAAAGATTATTGGAAAAGAAATGCTGATAAAATAGCTGATGCTGTAAGAACAGAGAAAAGAGTGATCTATTTGACTGTTGGTGATCCTGCATTATATAGTACATGGATATACATACACAGAGAGCTTCAAAAGAATCACAGTGATATAGAAATAGACATCGTACCTGGTATTGCATCTATTTTTGCATTTGCTGCTCAGGCAAAAATGAGTCTAGCAGAAGGAGATGAAACTCTTGCGATAGTTCCTGCTTGTTATGATCTAGATAGAGTTAAACAGACAGCAAACAGCTGTGATACAGTAATTTTTCTCAAGGATGGCAGATATTTTGACAGTGTAATTGAAATGCTTGCTGACGTAGGCTTTGCAGACGATTCGATGATTGGAATAGCTCAAGATGTATCAGTAACAGGTGAAATAATGAAAATGAGCAAACTTAGCGATTTGCGTGGAATAAAAGGTACTACAGAGAAATACTTCTCTATAATGGTGGCAAAGAAGAAAAATGGTTGAAC
Organism: Nitrososphaeraceae archaeon; assembly: GCA_029240435.1. GTDB lineage: Archaea > Thermoproteota > Nitrososphaeria > Nitrososphaerales > Nitrososphaeraceae > JAJNBK01. The sequence goes on from JAREAI010000208.1 coordinate 4,149, forward strand.
GCAATACGGTTTTTTTTGTAGGGTCAGGTCCTGGCGACCCTGAACTTATAACTATTAAAGCAAAAAGGCTCTTAGAAGAAGCAGATGTGGTAATTTATTCTGGTTCTTTGCTAAATCCCGATATATTACAATATGCAAAGAAAGAAGCGCAGCTGTACGATGCTGCTCTTTTAGATAGAGAAAAAATTTATGAAATTCTAAGAGATTCAACGAATAATGGCAAAATTGCCATTAGATTCCATGATGGCGATCCTGGACTTTTTAGTACCATTAGGGAGCAAATCGACAAATTAGAAAAGGATGGAATACAATGTAAAGTAGTTCCAGGAATAACCGCAATACTTGGTGCTGCTTCTGCCATGAACTTGGAATTAACTCTTCCGGGTAATACTCAAACTGTGATAATAACACGCGCAGAATTTAGAACTCCTGTACCCGAGAGAGAAAAAATTTCAGAACTTGCAAAGCATGGGGCCACAATGGCATTTTATCTCAGTGTTCATTTGATTACCGATATTGTAGAAGAGCTACTGAAGGGTGGAGTATATACAAAAGAAACGCCAGCAGCAATTGTTTATCGAGCGACTTGGGAAGACCAGAAGATAATAAAAGGAACTCTTGGAGATATTGTGAAGAAAACAAAAGAATCTAGAATAATCAAAACTGCATTAATTATTGTTGGAGATGCCATAGCACCAAAAGGCTACGAATTTTCTAGAGTATATGATGCAGGATTTACACATGGATATAGACGATCAAAAAAATAGGCGATGGCAATAGGATGTTGGAGTGTCAAAATATATCTATTGTCACTATGACGCTATATACTTAGTCGCAAATAAAAAATCAATAAAAAGGATTTTATTGGTAAATTACTATTTGGGACCTAGTATATAATTACAGATATTTTATCAATTGACGTGTTATTACTTTTTTCAGGGCGATGATATATTATAATAGAATCTTTGGATTCATGGAGTAGAATGTTAGATCCTGCCCCAGATACTCTATGCTTTATCACAATTTAGGTTTTTTATCGTATTCCACCAATCAAATTTAATATATCTAGATGTATTCTCCAGACTTCAAAATAACAGTGGTAAGATGTCCTATAAATCAATAGTAATTCAAACGATGCGTTTCAAAAGACATCTAGGCCTGCTTATTTTTGTGATAATATGTCTGAGTTCGTGTGCTATTAAAAAAATTTTTTAAATTGTGAATAATGACTCAATTTAATTTAGAGGTATCCTATACAGTTCCTTCTGCGATACAGAGGACCATGCTCCCATTCCACTTCCGCCATGTGCATTGGTGTCTATAATTTCACTTACAACAATGTCCTTTGGAGCCATCGGCGGCCAAATCATTGCAACATACTCGCTGACATTTCCTGCTCTATCAAGGTTTGCCAACTGCATATTCTCTTTTTCAAACCCTTTCATGACGAGCTTTTCTTTTATCTGGTCAACAAACTGATGCTGCCCATGAACTATAAGGTATATCTTTTTACCAGCATCATTCAAAGACGACATTTAACTTTCATATGTTAGTTGAATCACATACCTTTAAACATATTGATAAGATATAATAGATAAAATAAAATCATGACAATAATTTGCGATTCCTATATGCGAATGATTCTTCCTGAAGATATATCAAATCGCCTATCTGAATTCATTGCAGATAGACAAAATTTTCCATTTATCAGAAATGATGAACTGATGTGCATTTTTTACCTTTATGGGAAAAAAAGCGGAGTTAGATATGATAAAGAATATAGTGAAGTTTTGAATCTTGCAGAGAATACCGTAATTAAATTACGAAGAGATATAGAAACATATAATGATAGTCCTAAATCAAAGATGGATTCCCAATTTACACGCAGCAAATTCATCAACAGGGAATTACAAGTCACTGTTGAAGAAAAAAAAAGTATCTCTAAAGAGAGAATTCTAAATGATCCAATAATAATATCAGACTGTTTTGCACAGCATGTGTCCTACTATAATCAAGAATATTTTTTCCAGTTATATGGACCCTTGAGAGAATTCGATCTTATTGATGACGTAAGAAAATATCTCCTAGGAAGAATGGTCATGTTAGGATTTAATAGAAAGGACGAAAAGTCATTGCCATTTCAAAATGCGTTTATACCATTATACGTATGGTTAAGGGACCAAACGCAGGTCGATGTATGATTGTCTAATAATGTTTTTCGAGTATTAAGTAAACCGATGTGTTAGTAACGGCAGGTGGAAAAGGAGTATGTTGAAGAGTATGCGGAAATTTCCTAGGTGATATGACTTGTGTAGAAAATACTCAACAATTTGATTAGTAAGTGTAATTCAGGTAAAAGTCGTGACATTATTAGTATTAGTGTGAGAAGCTTATAGTAGGTTCTATAATAATCCATTGCTATTTTCGCAAGACGAAACATCCATTAACTAGCTAGATGTAAGCTCCTGCCAACAATTGTGTTAGCTCTTGGTTGTCATTCTCAATTAGCTAATTCAACTTATCGTTATTATTTATATATATATATATATATATTCTATTTACGTCCTAAATTAACATAAAAAGTTATTCTATAGTTGCGGCTAAATTGGAAAGTTTTGTTTGTATCAATGAATGCTGGTAATTAAGACAAATTGGCGTGTGTAATATTACAGCTATCTCAAGATAGAATTTTAATGCTGACTTACATTATCTTATATATTGGTTTAGTGTATATTAGATGAGCTTTTTGATACAAAATAGTTTTCCGATGAGGCAATGGCATGTTGAACACATGGAAAAAATAGTTGTAAAGTACGTAAAAGGATTATCCGAGAATGCTTC
>JAREAI010000209.1:0-5075 GCA_029240435.1 Nitrososphaeraceae archaeon
CAAATTAGATATTGATTGCAAATATTGGGGTTGAAACTTTGCTATCTCATTTAATGCTCTAATAAAGTTTTCATTTAGTGTATTATACATATCATGTTTATCATCTATCATTTTTTCAATTATCATACTTTGCTAATAAAAATTAAAAAATAAGAGAGAGGATAATTTTCTTTGACAAATTCCTAAAATCTTCTTGACCTATCTGCTTCTTCTTGTGTTTCTACTGAAACTCTTGTCGTACCAGTCTGTCTTGTATTGTCTCTAGATGTTTGTTCAAATGACTTTGCGGTATTAACCCCTAATTTTGAAAATTCCTTTGCGTTGTCTTTTGCTTGCTGAATAGATGTCTTGAATGCTTCCATATTTCCAAATATCATGTTATTTGTAAGTCTGGTTGCAGTAATTACAACGTTGGCAAAACTACTAACTACATTTGCATATAGTTCAGCTATACTTCTTGGAGACATCCAATTAGTTGTAGACGTATTTTCCATATATGGTCTCCATGCCGATTGGAATGAGTTGATGATCTCCCTCTGTGATTCTAAAAAGGTATCTGCTATTTCTCTAGCAGCTTGAATAGTCTGCTCTTGATAATCACTAACCGCTTGAGTGTAACGTGGAATTTGACTTCTTGCTTCGTCTGTTGACTTTCTGATGTTGTCTTTGGTCTCATCTAGTGCTCTGCTGACTGCTTGTTGTCGTTCTCTTTGTTGCTGCTGATCGGAATATTGACCGTACCGTTGTTGTTGGTGTTGTTGTGATGACGATGTATCGCTAGTTGAGCTTGTCGTAGAAGTTGTTGTTGTATCATCTTTTCGTTCTGTATCTTTTCTTGATGCCATGTTACAGTTTATTATCTCGTTACCAAGATACATAAAGGTTATCCATACTGGATATGAATGGAAGCTATCTGAATAACAACTATAGATTATTAATATAAACATTAAAAATCTCTAAAATAATTTGTCTATTTGTGATCAAAATATGATACTTATTTGGCTATTATTATTATTCTTTTATAATTTCAATTTAGCTATTCTACAGAGTCCTCTACTAACTAGATAATAACATAATACTTAATTTTTTATATATATATAATTTATTTGCAGATGATATATAACTGTGAATAAAAATATCAAGTATGTTTTAGATTATCATGAATCCACAAAGCATTCAGAGATTAGCCTGATGACTTCAAGGCATTATTTGGACTTGGATAACCGACCTTTACCTTTCAAAGTATATACTGAATTATTGTCATATCCTCTTCCATTAGATTTTTCTCAACCTACACTAAATGCCATTACCTCTATTAGTAGAATCTATCCACAAACGTCTGATAACGCAACTACTGATATTACTAAGACCAACTTAAATACAAAAAGCCTAGCCGAGATCTTGTTCTTTTCAGGAGGCATTACAAGAGAAATCAAGTATCCTTTGAGCACTTATTATATGCGCGCTGCATCTGCGACGGGTGCGTTATATCCTATTGAATTGTATATTGTTTGCCAAGATTTAGCAGATTTGAAAGCTGGTGTATATCACTTTGGTCCAGCAGATTTTACACTTACTCAAATTCGTGCAGGAGATTATAGGTCTGAATTAGCTGCAGCGGCTGGAGATAACCAGAGTATAATTACTTCGCCAATTACTATAATATTTACTTCAATTGCTTGGCGAAATGCATGGAAATATCAAGCTCGTTCGTACCGTCACTGGTTTTGGGACTCTGGTGTCATAGCGGCTAATCTCCTTGCAACGACCGTATCTATGGGACTACCTACTCGTTTAATCATGGGCTTTGTAGACGATAATGTCAATAATTTGTTGTGCTTAGAAGACCACCAAGAAGCAGCAGTAGTAATGGCAGCCATTGGGATAGGATTATCTAAGGATCCTAAACCAAAAGAGGATAAACAAATTCCATATTTACCTATTCCAAATATTCGTCCTATATCAAAGATGGGAGAAATAGAATATCCTGAAATTTGGAGAGTAAATCAATATTCAAAACTTTCGAATAAAGAAGAGGTCAAGGATTGGATTAATAGTATTAATAATAATTCTTCAGTAGCAGCTGCCTATAAACAGAGTTCTGTCCTAACAAAGATCTTGGATATGAAATCATTATTGAGAGAACAGTATCATTCATCAAGTGGCCCTACATTAGGTGAAGTTATTTTAAGACGCGGTTCTTCCCGTAGGTTTTCTAGGAGTCCTATATCATATTCAGTTCTGTCTACTATACTTCATAGCTCAACTATGGGAATACCAATGGATATTTTTAAAGAAGATGGATATAGTTTGATAGATGTTTACCTTATAGCTAACGATATTAACGGCCTTGATCCTGGAGCCTATTTTTTCAATCGTGAATCCGATTCTTTAGAACAACTCAAAAGAAATGTATCACGGAATATCTCTGGCTATCTTTGTTTAGGCCAATCTCTTTTTAGTGATGCTAGTGCCGTTTTATTCCTAATGACGGATTTACAATCTGTTTTGAAATCTTTGGGTAATAGAGGTTATAGAGCTTCGCAATTTGAAGCAGGAGTCATCGCAGGAAAGATTTACCTTGCTGCTTATGCTCAACAAATAGGTGCTTCAGGTTCTACATTTTTCGATGATGCTGTAACAGAGTTTTTTTCTCCTCACGCAAACAATAAGAGTACTATGATTGTAGTAGGAATTGGCGTTCCTGCATATAAGGCTAATCCAGGAAAAATATTGCCACCTAGACTAACCAAAGAGCAGCTTTTAACAGAAAATCTATAATTGATAATGAGCAACAAAAGATTTTATTTATTTTTATTGTTTATTCCTCGTTCACGACATAGATATCGTAATCAGAAATTGACTAACCTACAAGTAACCTCAGGTCTCAGATGGATATGATATAGCGTAGATAAAATATGGTTATAATTGTATATAATCATTCTGCAAAAGCTGTAACAATCCTATCAGCGAAATCGGCAGCATAATGGAGAGCATGTAGCGTGTTGTAAACCATATTCAAAATGCAGAGTTAGCATTAGATAAGAGCAGAAAAACGTTCTAATCACTCAATATAGATAATACTTGATAATTAGTCACTTTAGTAATTACATAAAGAAAGGATGATAAAAAGAATTAGTGATAACATAATAGTTTTCATTCCAAGCATGTAAAACAAGATTTAATTTCTCTAACACTAAGGTTTTTGAAGTCCCATACGATATTATCCGATCTAAATGTTACAATTGAACCAGGATTCGTTACTATATAATCTTTCGGTTTATTGCAGCCAGCACTATAAATTCCTTATCTGTACTTGCGGCATACCAACCACCATTATCTATTAGATCTGTTACTTTTGTCCAATTGTTAGTGTTTTGCCTGTCAAGATAACTCTCCATCTTTACGGCCGTATCATTATCTATATATTATACATGACTGTCTTCAAGCCTATCCGTTTACCTATAATTGAATCGGCTACTTTTGTTTTCGAAAGAGTATTTGTATCTCCTCCAGTATGCCATATCTCTTTTTCCCAGCCGACCGTACTATTCATATCAAGTATACCTTTCACGGCAGTGCCTTCACAAGGATTATAGCTATTGTGTCTACCACCTCTTACATACCAGCTTAGGTCTGTATTGTTAGGAGAAAGTAAAGACACTATCTTTGCATAGCCTGTAATTTCTACATTTTTCCAAGGAACCTCTCCAATAACAGTATTGATGTTCATTCTAACCTTGGATGCCGCAATACGCCACGAACCATCACTTTGCCTAGATATATTCTCATTAGAAGTGATAGAGAATATACTGTCATTCTTTGGGTTATTCATATTGACAAACCATTCTCTTCCACCTTCGCTAGTAGGATAAATTTTCTTTATTCCAAATTTATCTAATGTATCATTACCATTATTTGGATGCAGGATTCTTTTGGTGGAAGTATTATTATTGTAACTATCGCCTTCTTTTTGAGCGATAATGGTAGAAACGAAATTGGTTGCACACTTATTAAATATATTGTAATCGTAGATATTAATATTAAAATGATTAATTTCTTGATATATACCAACTGTTTGTAGTTATCAAATAAAAGATTTAGAAAAAATGGATTGTCTGTAAATATAAAGTATTCAGTAAGATATTTTTTTACTGAATCAGAGTAAATGCTTGAAACTAATAGGTATCGAACATGAAGCAGCAGCGTAATGCTTATGTGCGTAGATGCGTCTGGCTCACCTATTATAATATTTGTATGTATATTTGCAGCTTCTTCTTCTTCTTCTTCTTCTTCTTCTTCTTCTTCTTCTTCTTCTTCTTCTGCTGCTGCTGCTGCTGCTGCTGCTGCTGCTGCTGCCAATGATTTCTCTACTAAGTTGAGCTATGAAAAAGGAGGAGTAAAAGAGCCAAAGTCATTAAGGTTGATTCACTTAACTGCTGTTACTTTTAATCCAACTACAAAAGCTCCAATATCGGCTTTGGATTTTGTATTTTATTTGCATCTTTTAACAGATATTTTTTCTATCTAATCTGATTTTTTATCAGACAACTAAAAGAGGTAGTTTCGACTCTATTAGCTCCTGTTGCTATTCCACGCAATTCTCATATAGTCCATCAAGTTCCAACATGTCCAGTCAATCAGCAGCAGGCCAGGCTGTAACCAAGGACTTGCAACAGTAAATCCTGATGTTAATATATTATCAATATTTGAGCTCTCTATTTGTATGAAATTAGTTAATGTATATCTTGTTATATATTTTCTATGCTAAGCAACTCTGAATAGTTATAGTTAGGCATAATAGTAACCGATGATATACTAGTCTCGTTCTGTTGAACGTAGCTGCATTTAATAAATTAAAGAGTCTTTTCATTTAACAATTGAGGAATGAAAAGGATATCAGATTAAGAATCGATATGCTTCAAGGACAGTCTAAAATGATTGCAGAAATGTTAGTTAAGGCACTATCCGAACGAAATACTATATCTATTAACGAATATTCAGCTAGGTTAGTCAATATCCGTGATAGGATAGAAGAACTCTTGTGGGTATTAAATAAAAAAGGTACGCCATCA
>JAREAI010000210.1:0-5036 GCA_029240435.1 Nitrososphaeraceae archaeon
TTATTATAGATAATTAACTGATCCCATTTCATAGAAGGGTTCAAATCCCACACATTTAGCTTAAAAATTGGTACTGAACCCATTTGAAATTAGCTGGTCCCATGTCCAATCTTTATAATGTGTTGACTTAAGTAACATATTTAATATTTTTATTAGAATAATATTGAACCCTTTTCTTGAATGGGACCAAGCAGATATGAATCCATTGATTCGATGAAATACTGTCAGTTTGCATCCAATGTTTAGGATTTCTGATTTGATACCAAGAAAAACACAGTCTTCAAAACTTCATTTTTCTCATAGTTTTGGAACAGTTCTTCCGTTGAACTAAGCCTTTCAATTGGCTTTCATTTATCACAATGACTTCTTTCATATCATGTCACTCAATTTTGCAATATCCTCGTCTGTTCGATTTCCATGAATTTCGATTCTTGTAAGCTCTGCTTCAATTTGATTAAATTCATTATCGGTCAGATCTACATCAGCAGCACTCAAATTCTCTTGGATTCTCTCCGATTTTCTGGCACCGGGAATCGGCACTATAAAATCTTTTTTGTGCAACATCCACGCAAGAGAAATCTGTGCGAGGGAAGCACCTTTTTGATTAGCAATATCGGTAATTAAATCCAAAAGCGGCTGGTTTGCCAAGACATTTTCTTTGCTGAACCTGGTGATAACTCGACGTACATCATCACCAGTGTATGTTCTGTCCGCCTTATATTTCCCTGATAGAAATCCGCTGGCAAGAGGACTGAAAGGTACAAAACCGATGCCAAGCTTCTCACAAGTAGGAATAACTTCCTTTTCACACATTCGCTCCATCATGGAGTATTCGCTCTGGATAGCAGTAATAGGTGTTATAGCATGGGCACGTCGAATTTCTTCCCCAGTGGATTGAGATTGTCCCCACGCAAGAATCTTGCCTTCATGGATGAGTATGCCCATGCACCAAGCTATATCTTCGACAGGAATGTCTTTATTCACTCGGTGCTGATAATATAGGTCGATATATTCTGTTGCTAACCTTTTAAGTGATGCGTCTATATGGGACCGAATTTCTTCTAATAATCCCTCACGAGTGGATGTTTGTTCCGTTTTCACAACTTTAAACTTTGTAGCCAGAACAATTTTATCACGCATAGGTTTTAAGGCTTCACCAACCAATATTTCATTGTCACCGGCTCCATAGGCTTCGGCAGTATCAAAAAAAGTACAACCCAAATCATATGCCTGACGTATCAGATTGATAGAATCGATACGCTCCGGTACAGGACCATAGCCATGGCTCAAACCCATGCAACCATAACCTATAGCGGAGACTTCAATATTTCTCAGTTTTCTTGTTTTCATAATATCATCCTCCATCTATCTTTTATAACTACCTTAAAACGTAACATATTGTTTAATCTTGAATAATGCATCAACAATAGAATACATGGTTAGATGTTATTGTATTTAATATTTTTTCATATGTCCAAAAGAAGTAAAAATTAGATACAATTATTACAGTAACTATCTATGATTCACGTGATGCAAGGTAGGAAAGCTTACAACAGACATAGAGAACAAAGCATCCAGAAGAAAAATTCTCTCTTAACTTCTGTTTAACCATTGCCAGCGTTAATTAGGTTTTTTAGTCCTTGGATATCAATATCATTTCCTAATTCTTTCTGTCTAAATCGTTCTTACGTAACCTACTTCCATTTGTTCAGTGAACACGTCTTGTTGTTTTCTAGCCCGCAATAGCTGTTTGGTCTTGTTGTTGTGAATAAACATTAACAGAGACAAAGAAATTGTAACTATAAACGATAATGCTGTATTAACACATTTAATTAAACTTTTTTCATACATAAAGACAATGAATTTATTTTATATTATCCTTTGATGTTAATTCTTCTCAGGTTTCTATGATCCACCCTATTTTAGACCCTGCCAAAGACAATATAGAAAACTACTAAAATCATTTATACTTCAATGGAGACGTGAGATTTGAAGTTAGGATTTCAATCTATGAAAAATAGATTCTTGATAGAAGTTAGTTTAGCATACACTAAGAATTAAGTATTAAGTATTTATCTGCACATTATCAAATGATAAAAATATGTCAAATCAAGAATCTATTAATAGACTGTGGTTTCTTGTTATGCCAGTATTACTATTATTAGTTGTTTTTGGATTTCTAATTATAAATATTATATCTAGCAATACAGTATTTTTGATTACAAGAAATAACTACCTCGGCACTGGCAATTTTGCATACGGTCAGCAGCAAGAGGAACAGCAGAAAAATCAAATCCAACTCCAATATTACTACAAATTCAATAAATGTTCAAAACATTCCATCAAAAAAAGTTCATGTAGGTGATATTGACATTGCATACAACACTTTTGGTAAAGGAGAGCCTATTATACTCATAAATGGCTACTCTTTTGCTATGGATAGCTGGCATCCAACTCTATTAGAAAAGCTTGCTGCAAACCATACAGTCATCATTTTTGATAATCGCGGAATTGGTAATACAACTTCTGGCGATGATGAACAATTCTCAATAGGACAATTTGCAAATGATACTGCTAGCTTATTGGATGCAGTAAAAATCAAGAAAGCAGATGTGCTTGGATGGTCTATCGGTGGAGCAATTGCACAAGAATTGGCAATTAACCATCCTGATAGAGTTGGAAAACTAATTATCCATGCATCATTTTGTGGGCCGATGAAATCTATACAACCAAGTCAGGAAGTTTTAAACGCAATGACTAATGAAACTGGAACAGCAGAAGATAGAATAGCAAGACTTCATCCACTATTCTTCCCAGAAGAATGGCGCAAAGAAAATACAAATTATCTTGAGAGTATTCCAAAAACTACAGAGACAATTTCTAATCAAACACTTAGTCAGCATAAGGAAGCCATTGCCAATTGGGAAGGTACTTGTAATAAACTAGCAAATATAGCTCAACCAACACTAGTTATAGTAGGAACTAAAGATACAGGAGCTCCTCTAACTGTTTCTTTACAAATTACAGAACAAATTCCTGGAGCTGGCTTGTTCAAATCAAAGGAGGAGGTCATGCATTAATGTATCAATATCCAGAACAATTCAGCAACATAGTAGAAGCATTCTTAGAAAATACTAACACACATTAGTAGAGTTTACAAGCTTATGCATATTTTGCGTCATCACCTAAAAGGGATTTACTTTTATGGTGATTCCTCATACATCATTAAAGATAATAAAAAAATTAAGGATCAAAACAATTAGAAATAATTATAATTTATAATCTTTATAATGTCAAATAATATTACTTAAATTTCAACAGCCATAGAATCCTTATTTTAGAAACGTATCTAAGTTAACTGGTCCCACTTTATAGAAGGATTCAAATCCCACTTGGCCAATTCTATAAGTGAGTTCTTTTTCAATTATATTTGAATCTCCAGTTGGTCTTCTCTCCAATTCTTGCTCTACTATATAGTTATCTTATCCATGTCTTTTCCCAACTTGATTTTCATTTCCTAAATTTTTATCAAAAATCATTTGGAAGGATCCAGAGGTATTTCCTTTTTGAATGAATTTTCCATAATTTGAATTATAAAATCCTTCAAATTATACATCAACAGATTTTTGATTTATAACTTCATTTGCATCCTCATTTGCATTTAGTGATTTATCTAATTCTTGTGCTTCTATTTTTTGGATAGTGATAGGAAGAAATTTACTCAGAATATCATCATATTATAGAGTATTTTCATTTGATCTATCAGAATATGATAAAGATATGGAAAAAACAACAAAATTATTACAAATGAGGTATAAATAACAAATTTCATATTATTGAGCAGGACATACATCTAGAGGTTCTAAAGCAGTTTTAAGGTATTCAATACTTTTTTTTACCCAATTTGCCATTGGATTACCTTCAATTGATAGCTTTGCAGGATATTTTTTTGACTGTCCTAATTCTATTATATCTTCTAGATCCCAAGCATTATAAAATAAGGTAAGAAGAGGAGGATCATAGTTGATATTGTAACCTCCTACAGCAATAGCATCTGCATTAGCTTTCATTATAGCTCCAATATACTCTATTGAGCCAGAAACTGTTGAAAGGATTTTTCTTCTTTCTTCTTCTGTTTTAGTAGGTAGATAGCCAAAGTTTTCTGTATCTTCTGCGGTAGTAGTAGCATCAATCTGCCACCAAAAGTTCTTCCAATGTACCTTACCAGGACCAGCCCAACGATTTACAATTTCTCCTGGACTACTATCTTTTACATTTTCTAATGCTTCCCATGCTATTGCACCTGCTATTGCTACTGGATCAATTCCCCTTTTTTTTGCAACTTCAATTATTTTATCTTTATTTATATTCAACCAATAAAAAACAAATTTCTGTTCATCAGAAAGATAGTAGCAAAGAAAATGAGGATATTTACGGGGATCTTGAGATAAAATAGCCTTTGCATCTCTTTTAAGTTCCCATGAAACATCCAAGCGGTTAAGCAGAGTAGATATTCTTTGTTCATTCTCTCTAAGGTCATTCAAGTCGTTAAGCAGAGTAGATAGTCCTGTGGCTTTACAGTCACAATCCATATACTCTTCATATACTGGAGGAATACAACCTTCTGGGTCAAGATCATCCTTCTGGCCATCAGAATCATTATCAATATCATCACCACAGATGTCATCTTTTATATATGATGGCATACAACCTTCTGGGTCAAGATCATCCTTCTGGCCATCAGAATCATTATCAATATCATCACCACAGATCTCTCCTATAGGTATGCCTCCTTTCTTCCAAACACAGCCTTCTGGGTCAAGATCATCCCATTGATGATCACCATCATTATCAATATGATCACCACAGATCTCTTCTGGTGCATTCATTTTTTCCCATACTCTTGCTGCTGTATCTGCCTCTGTTGTTGCTGTATCTGTTGCTGTTGTTTCTTCATCTAACTCATCTACTACTCCATCACCATTGGTATCCATCTGGATTTCATCAGCAGAGGATGCATCAGTAGTAGTTGTATC
>JAREAI010000211.1:0-5032 GCA_029240435.1 Nitrososphaeraceae archaeon
ATCCAAGACTCTTGTCTTTTCACTTTCATCATCTGCTACTGCCAAGATCTTGATATCAGGGTTAATTCGTTTAGCCTTAACAATAACCATTGCTCCTCTATCTGCAGCTATTGCACCATTTAGAAGTAAAACATTTACTTTTCCCTCAAATTCCTCTAATTTGCTTATACATTCATCAGCACTGTAGGTTTTATAGACTTCATATCCTTTGAGGACAAGCGTTGCAGCTAATAGTATATTTACATCCTTATTATCATCTGCAATTAGTATTCTAATTTTTTGTTTATTCAATCCATTCAGCATCTTCTTATTACGAATTGTCATAAATGATTATCGGTTTAATTGCCGTAGGATTGTTTATCAGCCAAGGATACTGAGGATTTCTGCACAAAAGATTGGATAACATATTCCGAATTTTGCCTGTGTCGTCATAATACAATGATTCCAGTAGATATTTAATACTCATAATTTAACCAAGGAGACAAATATGGCCAAAATCGCGTTAATAGTTGGGTCTGTTAGACAGGAACGCCAAGGTATTAAAGTTGCTCGCTGGATGGAAGAAAAATTGAAGAGCCGTAACCACACAGTATTTTTTATTGACCCACTAGAACTTAATCTGCCTTTGCTTGATAAAATGTATAAAGAAATGACAGACCCTTCAGAGAAAATGAAATCCCTCCAAAGCAAAATAAATGACGCAGAGGGATATTTGGCAGTGACTCCTGAATATAATGTGGGTACTTCCGGTGCAATGAAAAATACATTAGATTACTTTTTAGAAGAATATTTTTTCAAGCCATCGGCTATTGTCTCTTATTCCCCAGGAATGTTTGGTGGGATAAATGCTGCCCAGCAACTTAGGCTAATTTTTGCAGAGTTAGGAGCACCTTCAATATCTTCATCCTTCTCAATACCAAGACTCTATAAGGTGTTTAGTGAAGACGGTAAATTAATAGATGAAGCATATGACAAAAGGGTGTTGAAATTTCTTACGGAATTTGAATGGTATATTGAAGCCTTCAAAAACCAAAGAGCAAAGGGCACTCCATATTAGATCTTAAGAGTCCATAGTTTAATCGATATACAATAAGATGACGTATAAACAATAGTTTTATATGAAATAGTATGGACATAAAGGCAGTCAGATGACAAACGTCACCCCTTACATATGCGAAGAATGTTATACTCTCTTCAACTCACAAGAGGAACTAATTCTACATGAAACCTATGCAAAATATAGAAGACCAGGTTATTGCTGGCAATAGTAACTATCTCATAACCCTTTCCCGATTTGTCCCTTATTTTAATACAAGAAATTACATATACAGGATAAACTTCAAAAGGATAGCTCGAAATAGTGTGCAAAGGTATTAGATCATAAGAAAAAGTTTTATCTAAATCAAGATTGATAAGACTTGATTAATTATGAGTTCAGATCCCAATACAAATAAAAAGAAATTCGGACCATACAATTTTGAAGTAACTAACGATGAATGTGTATTTTTATTCTATATGGCAAATTTAATGTTAAGTGCGATCAAAGGTATTAAATACGAACATTCAACTGGAATAGATCTTGATAAAATAAGTATGAGACATGGCGTAGATTATCTTGGTCAGATAATAGATGTAGTAAATAAAACAATAGAAGACGGCGCGGGAGGAGATCAGGAGAAGGCCAAAAAATTATTGGATTCTATTACTAAGAAAATCACAGATAAGATGAATACGTAACTTTTACCTTCCTTACCTCACCTTACCCTATACGTTGGGTTCTGGTTTATATGCAAATCTAGGCATATTAGGGGGGCATAAGAAGGCATCAGTATTGTTTTTAGCGCATCCGTGTGAAAAATAGAATTCCTCCTCTTTCTGTATCCGATCTATTTCATGTTCAAGTTGTCTTTTTGCTAGCTCGACTTGCTTTGTTGATTGTTCATAATTCTTTAATGCCTGCTGTGCAGCTTTTACTTCTCTTTGAACATTTTCTACTTCGCTTTGCAATTGAATAAAATTCTGAACTGATGTTATGATAAAGTAGAGATACTACAGAGATACAGCGAGTAATACAAATTTTATTAATGCCAACTTATTTAGTTAATCCTTTCTCTCTTTCTTTTAGACTAAAGACTTTCTGTTCCTATTATTTCTTCTGCAGGTTTAGGTCCATAATGGACTATTAATAATATGTTATCTCCTATCGATTTTGGAGAAGCGGTTAACATATGATTAATTTGCATATCCTTAGTATCAAGATCTACTTCAAACTCGTTTAATACGCGTTCTAAATCCGTAATATTTTTGTTATCCGTATCTGTCTTTATGCGAAATACTTTGAATGTCATTGTGTTGTTATGTATTTATTATCATTAGTTTATTTCCTTTCCCTTGTCGGAATCATTACTTTAATTGTTAATTGTTAACTGTTTGTTATTCATAAGATTACTAACTCATGCAATGTGAGTAATGATTAAATATTATCTTAAGCTAATATATTGACATTGACATTGATATGGCTAGCCATAGTACTGGATCCCTAACATCAGTAGGTGATTTTGGTTTAATCCTAGATATCATAGGCAATAATACAAGAAGAAAAATTCTTGCAACCCTTGCACGAGAGCCAATGTATTTCAATCAACTCGCTAAAGAGATAGACATAGGACAACAAGCTATACTCCGTCATGTAAATGCTTTAGAGGACGCAGGTCTGATTAAATCATATGCTGAAAAGAGTAATCTAGGAGCTCCTGATAGAAAGTACTATCGGCTTAACTCTTCTTTTAGTCTAACTGTTTCTATTTCTCAAGATTCTTTCTCGATAGAAAACCACAAAATTGAACAATATCGACATAAGGAATCGGATAAATTCTATAGGGAATATGATTTACTCTCACAAGGTGATGATGGAGAGTCTCTACAAAGACTCCAGACTAATTTGGTAAATATAGAAAAGGAGATCACTAATTTAGATTCACAGTTAAATGACTTGCGGGCACTAAAGCAGTTAATAGTTCACCGTCTTCATAAGATAGCTAGAGATAATTTTGAAGAAGAGTTTGAACGCAAGATATTGCATACCATTATGGATGAGGCTCCAAAATCCATTTTTGAGTTAGCAAATAAATTGAACGAAAAGCCATCTCATATAAGAAATATTCTCAACAACATGAATAATAAGTTCTATGGCCATGGAAACGGGAAGAAATCCGTTTTTACAGTAGAGTAACAAATAAGGCTTCCGTGTTACTCACTGTTTGTGGGTAACAATTATATATTACAAAATGTAATAGGTATTACAAGGTGAATAATATGAATAATTGGGAAATTGAACCATATGATTGGCTGAGAAATAGACTCTTTGGAGATATGGATCCCTTTTCAAGGGACTGGTTTAATGACATACCTAGACAGTTTGAACAAATGAGACGAGGGATGGAAAGAATGTTTCAAGAACAGTTTAAGGATATTGATGAAACAAAAATACCAAAAGAGCTGATAAAAGAATATCAAACTCCTGAAGGAGCAAAGGTACGCGAGGTAGGACCACTTGTATATGGCTATTCAATGACTGTAGGACCTGACGGTAGACCTAAAGTAAGAGAATTTGGTAATGCAAAGTCACTATTTGGACAAAGAGGAATATCAGCAGGTACTACTGGTGCTGCTACTATTGGTAAACCATTAACTGCAGGCGAAATAGAACCTTTGTCAGATATAACAACCACAGATAAAGATGTCAAAGTAGTAATTGAAATGCCTGGTATTAATAAGAAGGATATTAAAATAAGTGCTTATGATAGTTCGGTTGAAATATCAACTACTAATACTTCAGAGAGAAAATACAGGTCCGTGATTGAGCTACCACCTGAAGCAAATACTGAGACAGTTAAATCTACTTATAACAATGGCATTCTTGAAATAACCTTTAAGAAAAAAGAGCAAACAAAGCCTAAGGGAAAAGAAATCAAAGTAGAATAAGAAAGAGGTATGTAAATACTTCTCCATTATTTATTTTATTACCCAACAATGGTAGAAGGAGGGAAATACATTAAAAATGATTAATACGAATTCTGAAATACAAACAGTAAATTCAGGCAGTAATTCTGCAACAGTGACCCTTTTAGAAAAAACTAAGCCTATGCCTTCCAGACTTGATTATAGAATTTTTAACTTTTGTGCTACGTGTAATTTAAAGTTCTCAAAAGAGGTTTTAAGATGTCCTGATTGTAAACAGAAGGTAAGAGTAAAGCCTTGGCATCGTTCAAAGACTATAGAACATAAAAGATTCTGAACTTGATTACTTATTTGAATTTGTTAAAAATCCAACTTTACTTTATAGCAAAATAGTTTTTAATACAGTTTAAAACTATTTTTGTGCCCTTGACTTAAGGAAGATACGATTAACTACGATTAACTATCATTTAGCTACATACTACATGAGGACAAGGACAAAGGGCAGCATTCGGGTGAAACTAACATTTTACCTTTTTATTTATGGACATTGCTAAGATATAACCATGGAGACGACAATAGACTATACCATGCCATTGACTTATTGATTTAAGTTCTAAACTCCGAATAAGAATAACAAAACTTTGACTAGTAACAACTGACAAAAAATAGCTTGCCATAACAATCCTTTTATATTCGGATAATTTCTGTTGTTTAATGAAAAACAAATATCCGCTGTTACTTTTATCAATATCGATAGCAACAACGTTGTTTTCAGCTGTTATAATGTCAGGTATTCTTTTCATAGTTCCTACTGCTCACGCACAGCTTGAAAGTACAACAGCTGACCAAGCTATATCCTCAATAAATCAAGCTAAGGAATTTTTGGCTAGTGGAAACTCTACTGCAGCAAATATGCAGTTGACATTAGCGCTAGGTGAATTAAATGATCTTATTGCCAATATGAGCGGTAATAATGGTGGAACACACACAGGAGAGCATGTACATTCCTATACTCATAAAGGGAATACACACCATATTACACATAATCATCCACACAATACAAATCATCATG
>JAREAI010000212.1:0-5030 GCA_029240435.1 Nitrososphaeraceae archaeon
GGTGACACTTGGGGAACTAACATTTAGATATTTGGAAATTTCTACAGTTGTAGCATAACCTTTCTGTTGAATTAACTCATAGATCACCTCGAGGTAATCTTCCATTCTAGTTGTACGGTCTTCCCTTTTTACACCATTAGCATCACGAATCGATTCCAGTCTAGCACTTCTTAATGATGATTCGTGTTTTAAGTTACCAATCAAGTTGATTACTCCTACTTATTCATAGCTTCCATATATCATTATATTAGTAATCCTGTTGTATACATTATCAGCATTCCAATAGCAAATCCGGCTATTGTAGATGTATTTATCAAAGTTATTCTGTTATGGCTGCTAGTACGGGATATCCAAGAAGCAATGGAATACACTACTTGAAAGATTGCCCCAGCACCCACTGATAAAAATATTACTGCTGCAAGAGGAGAATACAGAAATCCCCCTATCCATGCTCCAGCTATAGTCGGTGCACCGGCTATAAATCCCATCACTATCAGTTTTCGTATCATGACTTGTCCGCTTTTAGCAATCGGAGCTACTATTGCCAAGCCTTCTGTAGTATTGTGTAATGTGAATCCAACTATAAGGAAAGTACCGAGGGCAGCTTTGCCTAATAAAACTGCTGCACTAATTGCTAAACCTTCCCCGAAATTATGCAGGCCTATTCCTATGGCTATCATTAGTGATATTGCTAGAGGTTTTATTAGTTCTTGTTGTTGTTGTGAGGTTTTTGAAGCAGAAGATGATAAAGAAGAAGTCGAATAATTCGCTGACACTGATTTCTTTGCAGCTCGCTGAGTTAATGTTTCAGACGCATATAATAGCACTAGGAATGAAACAATTACAACCATAACTATTAACACCTGACCATTAAAGATTGCTGCAACATTCTCAGAAATGATTTCATTGCTTTCTAGCACTGCATCTATTCCCAAGAAAACAAGCAAACCTGCTGTAAGGCTAAGAAAAAAATTGTATTTGTTTGTACTGAGCCTTCTGATAAAGGGATACCATAGAAGACCTATCATAATTGGTATGATTCCTACGTATACACCTATTATTGCAAACAGCAAGACTTGTTCAACATTTGGAGTTAGGACTTGTGCAGCTGCCTCCACATTTTTACTGAACCTCACACCATCAGATGTTGTGATCCCAACTTCATATGGTTCAGCAGGATTCCAAGGAAATGGAATGATAACTTGCGCCTCTGTTAGTCTTGGCAAAGATCTACTAGGTTCAATCGCTGCCAGGTGAATTCTATCGTTAATATCAGCCTGTGCAATAGTGATATCCACTGGACCAGTATTTCGGATAAATGCCACAATCCTACCTTCTTGAAACTCTATTTTCTCTATAGTAACTTCTGGCATGGGTACTCCAGAGTTTAGAAAAGATTGGCCTATAGGACTAAAAAGAAATAAAATCATTGCCGTCAATACTACAAATGGAATTATTGCAAAGGCTATCAATTTCTTGCCTGAAATTTGCCTATAGATCGATCGTTCTTCTTTTTCCATTATTTAGATACCTCTTCTAGATTGAACTTTGATCGGTTCTGCGAATAAACGATACTAGTAGTAGTATTATCATTTACATCATCAGAATTGGACTGGAGTGCTTTTGAATCTTTAACGAAAAATAATCCCATCCAGCCCTTTTCTGCAAATTCTGTCTTATGTGCATGGAACATGTATTGTCCAGGAAATTTGTATTTAAATTCAAGTATGCCTCTTTCCCCTTGGCTCATGGTTACCATGTCAGTATATTCATCTGGTACTAAATTGGTTCCACTTCGATAGAGTTGATACAGATTCGCATGCAAATGAAAGTTATTTATTGGATCGAATTCTAACATATTCACCAAGTAGACTCTTATTAACCGATCCTGTTCAATTTGGATAGGATTCTCCATATAGTAATATGGAATTCCGTTAACTGTGTAAAAGTTGTTCTCTGTATCAAAGTCTGTATCATAGCCATTCATCACCATTACCATTTCATCTGCTGGAGGCCTTGGTGTCTTTGGATCGACAATGTAAACTCCATACAGACCATGCGAGATATGTTCTTCTAAAGGTTGTATATGGCAATGGTATGGAAATACTCCAAATGGTTGAGCAATGAATTCATAAGTAAATTTTCCTCCAGGAGCTATACCTTCAAAGACACCGTCCATTTCTGCCTTGTGTATGCCATGAGTATGTATTGTATGAAACTTTGAACCGTTATTTATAAAATTAATTTTAATTAAATCTCCTTCTGTAGCCCTTAACGTAGGTCCAGGAATCGTTCCATTAAATGTCCAAACGTTATAGAATATGCCAGGTGATATTTCCTTGACTTTGTTATCTGATGCGATAAGTGTAAATTCCCTAAGTACGACTCCGTCTGATAAAGTAGATACTCTACCATAGTTGAACTCTCGTAAATAATGCATAGGATCTATTATCGCTTCTTCCGCAGAATTAAAAGAAACAGGATCTAAAACATCTCCTACTGTTTCTAATAGATTGTAGCCTGGCGTATGTCCACCGACTATTCCTTTTTTTGAATGGTCTTGAGCTTTTACTGAACTCTGATTAAAGGATGATAAAACAAAGCCTGTAGTGAGAATAGTCATTATGAAGATGGAAATTAGAATTAGTTGGGCACGTGACACAATATAAATAATTTATAGTAGTTAATAAATGTTAGCATAGGCTAACATTATTATATTGTGGTATGATAATAAATAATGTTATATATATATATATATATATATATATATATGGTATATTTAGGTAAAAAACCATTCATATTGCCATCTTCGCTTTGTGGAACATTGAAATAACTAAAGCTAGCAGAAGAATATGTTAATTCAAAGCAAGCCATCTGTGGCAAAAATATCTTCCTATAGCTCTTCCAATCAGGCTAACTAACTAACCCTTTGGATCTAGAATATATATACGAGGTGCTGAAAAAATCCAACATAGATTGTAATAAAAAGGAGGATTCTATGCTTTATTATTATTATTAATGTCTGATGTTTGTGTGTAATGGACGATCTAGCTATGATCGTTATAACAATGTAAAAGAATAAACTTGGTATCATTATATATCAGTTTGTGAAAATAGATCATTGTATATTCCCTGAAGGTATTTTTTATGATACGGAGAACTTTGTTTGGGCAAACCTTAACAATGACAAAACAGTAACTATTGGGATCACATCCATTTTGGCCTCGATTGCTGGAAGATTATCAACTATAAAATTAAAAGAAATTGGCACAGAATTAGAAAAGGGAAAAAGTGTAGGGACAATAGAAAGTATAAAATATTTTGGTGTCGTACGAACTCCTGTCAGAGGAAGCATTGCAGAAATTAATAAAGATATAATTAATCAACCCAAGTTAGTAAATGATTTCCCATATACAGAAGGATGGATAATGAAGATAAATCCCTCCAATCTTAGTAAGGATTTAATTGCTCTCGATACTATTGAGAATTGTCATAGTAAGATAATTTCAACTATTGAAGAATTACACGTAAGATGCTTTGCAGAATTTCCTGACCATGAAATGTTTGAGATAGGAGTTGAATGTGCTGCCACTCTTACAAAACTTGATGAGTTGATGACAAAACTGTCAATCGGTGAAGTGATACATTTAGTATCTGATGATCAGACAGCGGATCTAGAAATCTATCGATGGGCGGATGAGAATAAACAATCACTCTTAGAGACAAGAAGGGAGGGCAATCTTTTCCATTTTATATTGAAGAAAATAAAGTAGACTGACAAGGCATTTGTCTTGTGCATTATTTTGATACATCATTTTTCTATTGGGTTAGCTATCATATTTCCCCACTCAGTCCAAGATCCATCATAATTTTTCACATCAGGATAGCCAAGCAAATATTTTAGGACAAACCATGTGTGTGATGACCTCTCACCTATTCTACAGTATGTAATAACCTCCCTGTTTGAAGTTATTCCCTTTGATTCATATAATTTTTTTAGCTCTTCTGCAGACTTAAATGTCCCATCTTCACTGACTGCTTGACTCCAAGGAATATTAAGTGCACCAGGAATGTGGCCTCCTCTTTGGGCGTGTTCTGTTGGGTATTCTGGGGGAGCCAATATTTCACCTGTGAATTCTTTTGGACTTCTAACATCAATCAATACTTTTTTACTCGACTCTATCGAATCTCTGACATAGTTTAAGAATACTCTTATACTATTATCTGGCTCTGCAGCTTTAAAGTTACCTTTAGGATACTCAGGAATATCCTTGCTTAATGGCCTGTCTTCTTCCAACCATTTTTTTCTACCCCCATTCATGAGTCTAATATCATCATAACCATAATACTTAAACACCCAGAATGCAAATGCTGCAAACCAATTGTTAAAATCGCCATATAGGATCAGCGTTGTGTCATTATTAATTCCAGCCCTTTGCAGCAAATCTTCACAAGATTGTTTACTAAAAATATTCCTAGTTATTGGGTGGTTTATGTCTTCTTTCCAGTCAAATAATACGGCCCCGACGGCATGCCCTAATTTATAATTCGCCTTCGGATCATAATCAACCTCAGCGACGCGAACTTTTGGATCCTTCAGATGATCTTCTACCCATTGAGTATCAACTAATACTTCAGGATGTACATATTCCAATAATATTCACTATAGATATACCCTTTACCGTATATTAAATTTTAAACAGGTTTCTATTATGATTAGTATATTAATTTATTAAAAATTTAGCTAGCCTGATTCATAGTCAGAAATAGCAGATGAAGTATTAATAATGGGCCGCCAAATCGAAAAGCAAAAGATGTAAGGGCATTTCCTAATGAATATAATGGTTATTTTGGTCTCTAGTATACTTACCTCACTGATGGCGTTGAGGGTGGAGGTATCAATGAGTGGATCCCCCTAGATTCTCTATATTGTCTATAATCTTGATCTACTTCAATTGCTGCTTGTAGTATCTTACTTTTAATAGACTTGGATGATTGTAAGAACATTTTAGTATCCTTTGGTAGACAAT
>JAREAI010000213.1:0-8255 GCA_029240435.1 Nitrososphaeraceae archaeon
GAAGATATCGACAAGGAATTTGCAGAAGCAGAAAATATGCTGAACAGAATGTTCAGAACAGTTCGAGAAATGGAACCATCTGCTATCGCCAATTTCCCCTATTATTATGGCTACCAGGTAACAGTAGGTCCTGATGGCAAACCAAAAGTAAGAGAATTTGGAAATGTCCGACCAGCTGCTCGCGGACTAGTAGAACAGAGCGGAATAAGAGAACCGATGGTAGACACCGCTATTAATGAGAAGGAAAATACATTGATTATTACAGCAGAAATGCCAGGTGTAACAAAGCAAGACATCAAGGTCAATGTCGCAGATGGATTTGTATCTATACATTCAGAGCAAGGAGAGAAAAAATATCACACTGACATACCTATAAAAGTTCAGTTAGATGATGCCTCTGCAAAGGCAACATACTCAAATGGCATATTGGAGCTGAAAATCAAACTAAAACAAGCTCCAAAACTAAAAGGTAAGGAAGTAAAGGTGGAGTAAAAACTCCAATTATTTTTTTTAAGTAGGTGACAACAAATTATGAAAAATAACGATAATTTTTTAACACTAAAAGTAGCCGAGACCAACCCAAAATTTGTTGGTAGAGGGATAGCTTTAATAGATCCAAAAATTATGGAGGAATTAAATTTATCAACAGGTGATGTAATTGAAATTACAGGTCATAAAAAGAAAAGTTATGTTTTACTCTGGTCTAGTCAACCAACTGATTATGATAAGAGGTTAATAAGAATTGATGGATATACTCGTAGCAACATCTCTGTTGGAATCGATGACAAAGTAACTATTAGCAAAGTCAATAATGTAAAAAAAACAGAGCAAGTAATTCTTTCTCCTACTGAAGAACTTAACATTGTAGGTTTGGAAGAGCATCTGCCAGAGCTGCTTGAAGGTCGAGTTGTTGCCAAAGGTGATACTATTCCCCTCAATATAATGGGAAGAAAAATTGGTTTTGTAATTACTAGTACTACACCCTTGGATGCAGCATCTTTGATTGACAGTCACACAGAGTTCATTATCGGAGCAGTACCAAAAGCATCTGCTAAAGGAGTTCCCAGAGTAACTTACGAGGATATTGGGGGTCTAAAGAATGAAGTACAAAAGGTTAGAGAGATGATTGAACTTCCATTAAGACATCCCGAAATATTTGAGAGAATAGGAATAGAAGCACCGAAGGGTGTTTTGCTCTATGGTCCTCCAGGAACAGGGAAAACCTTACTAGCAAAAGCTGTTGCTAATGAAACAAATGCAAACTTTTACGCTATTGGTGGACCTGAAATAATGAGCAAGTTCTACGGTGAGAGTGAAGAAAGATTGAGGGAAACATTTAAGCAGGCTCAGGAAAATGCTCCGAGTATTATTTTCATTGATGAAATAGATTCTATTGCTCCAAAGAGAGAGGAAGTATCAGGAGATGTAGAAAAAAGAGTAGTATCACAACTTCTAACACTGATGGATGGTATAGGATCTCGTGGGAAACTCGTAGTAATTGGCGCTACTAATAGACCGGATGCATTAGACCCGGCGTTGAGACGACCTGGAAGATTTGATAGAGAAATTGAGATCGGTATACCGGATCAAGAAGGTAGATTTGATATTCTACAAATACACACTAGGGGAATGCCACTAACGGAAGATGTAAATCTAGAATCATTTGCCAAAATTACTCATGGATTTGTAGGTGCAGATCTGGAAGCGTTAAGTAAAGAAGCAGCAATGCGATCTCTACGAAGGATACTGCCAGAGATAAATATGGAACAAACCAAGATTCCGGTGGAGGTATTAAATAAAATTAAAATTACTCATAAGGATTTTGAAGATGCTCTTAAGGAAGTTCAGCCCTCAGCATTACGTGAAGTACATATACAGAGGCCAAACATTACTTGGGATCAGATTGGAGGACTGAATGAAGTAAAAGCAGAATTAGCGGAGGCAATAGAGTGGCCTCTTAAGTATGCTGATCTCTTTGATCAGGCAGACGTCAAGCCACCAAAAGGCCTGTTACTTTATGGTCCCCCTGGAACAGGAAAAACAATGATAGCAAAAGCTGTTGCAGCTACTTCAGAAGCAAACTTTATCAGTATAAAAGGTCCTGAATTGATATCAAAATGGGTAGGAGAGTCTGAAAAGGCGGTCAGAGAAACATTTAGAAAAGCAAGACAGGCATCGCCATGTGTAATATTCTTTGATGAGTTAGATGCAGTAGCACCACGCAGAGGCGGTTCTGAAGGTGACTCGCATGTTACCGAAAGGGTGATCAGTCAGATGTTAACTGAATTGGACGGCCTTGAAGATCTAAAGGGTGTTGTTGTAATAGGTGCAACAAATCGGCCTGATATAATAGACGAAGCATTGTTAAGGCCTGGAAGATTCGATCGTATACTCGAAGTGCCAGTACCAGACGAGGAGTCCAGAAAGGAAATACTCAAGATTCATACTAGCAAGAAACCTCTTGACCATGATACAGTAAACATTGACAAGTTAGTAGAATTAACAGATGGTTATACAGGAGCAGATATTGCAGCGATGGTAAATGCTGCAGCAATGTCTGCAATTAAAGAACATATGATGACTAGTGTAAATAACGAAAATGAAATCAAAGAAGAGACACGTGCTAAAACGAGGGAATATATTAAGGAAAAGGAACAGCACAAACCCAAATTGAAAATATCAATGAATCACTTTGAGTCAGCACTACAAAAGATCAAAAAGAAAAATAAAGCTACTATCAACAATCAAAGTCTTGTCTAGTAATAGGGAACGAAATATGCCAAGACATACTGACTATTACACCTCGAATTTATTAAAACCAATTCGCAGTAGAGTCGATTACAATTTTTTTAATTATTGCGCTACCTGCGGACTAAAACTTTCTAAACAAATCCTGCGATGTCCAGAGTGTAATCAAAAAGTTAGAACTAAACCTTGGCATCGCTCAAAACTTATCCAAGTAAAACGAATATAACATATACCTATGTCTTAAGTTAGTACCTACCTAATGCAAGTTCGGTAATTAGGAATATAATAATATGCATAAAAAGAAGATGTACAAGGTTGAAAAGGATCTCAAGGCCAAAGTGTTACTGCTATAAATTCTATAGAAGCTTTGGGAACGCATTAGAGATTCAAGAAAAAAAGGGGAGTAGAATATAAGACAAGATTCTCAAATATTCTTATATAATTTTTCTTTTTTATAAAATTATATTATGAGTAGACAAAATAATAATAATAATAATTTGTTGCACCGCCATTGTCATGGGTAGTAAGGCTTCATGTAGGCAGTTGTCTTTATAATGCTATTATCAACATATTTCTTATAACAGAAAATATGAACTAACTGATATTCCAATAAGAACTAAATTTGTAGCAAAATGTAGGGTGTATGCGTGACGACGCCCATAACAATGTGCAATAGTGCCCAAATAACTACCCGCTTTACATTCTTCCTAAAATAAAATTCTTCAAAGTAATTGACATGGATTAGCATATATATAAGCAAGGGTATAAATGG
This sequence comes from Nitrososphaeraceae archaeon, assembly GCA_029240435.1. Classification (GTDB taxonomy): domain Archaea; phylum Thermoproteota; class Nitrososphaeria; order Nitrososphaerales; family Nitrososphaeraceae; genus JAJNBK01. Next base: position 3,521 of record JAREAI010000213.1, read on the forward strand.
CAAAATACCGAATACTCCTTGATCGGCAAATGGCCCAATGACAATATTATACCCAAGCCAAGACAAATTTAATATTGGAATGTTAGACAAGAACTCCATTGCAAAAATGACATAGATAACCAATATGCTTACTGTTAATGGTAAAAAGATGAGTGCTTTATATCCGCTTTTCAGGTTTGAAAGTCTTGTTTTTGTTTCCTTTGCTAATAAAATGGATGGTCCTACCATAATAATATAGATTGTTATTAAGTAAATATCCTGCAAGCTGAAGAATATATCTTCTCCTTCTTTTTATTATACCTGCAACAATATATTCGTTAGAGCACTATCTGAAATATGCTTTTGAAACCATTATCTTTCTGATTTCATATGGTATAAATATTTTCATTCATTGTGTTTAAACTATTGTTGTTTAAACTATTGTTTGCTGCAGAGATTGTTATTAAGACTTCGTCACAATTTTTTCGGCTAGTATAGATTAAATTGTGAATATGTTAATCTTACTCATGGGAGGTGGTTATTATTAAATCAATTTACTTGGGATAATAAGATAAACATGTAAAATCAATTAATCCTGATATTTCTTTCCAAGTAAATTGTTGTTGTCTAGTAATTCTTTGCATTGGAAGCAATTACTCTCTTTCCCATAGTGTTTCTTTGTTAACGGAAAAAAATAATAGAAATGATAGAATATAATGCAGTTTATAGATTTACTTTATTATAATATTATAATAATTTATGTTCTTCTTAAATCTATAATTATCACTCGTGTTATGTAAGACTGTCTGCTTTAATATATACATCTATTAACACCATTTGCGACTGCAGCGACAGATATTGCTTCTTCTTTTCTTCTAGTCATCTTTCCTGCTTGCTCTATTACCGCTAAGATGTTATCATCCTTCGTATCTGAAACATAAATTAAATAGATTAATGCCATATCTTTTCCATCATTTCTTCTTAGCACTCTACCTATTCGCTGTATCGCTTGGTTCATGTTTGAACTAGATGCTAAAATTATCTCTATTCCAACTTGCGGAACGTCGTAGCCTATTTCTAATGTATAAACTGAGAGCAGAGGATAAAAGTCCCTACCCCATTTGGATAGGATCACTTGTCTCTCGGTAGAATTCATGTTGCTATCTATTACCATTGCCTTTATTCCTTTTGATTCTAATCTATCTCTAAGTTTATTGATGGAATCAAGTGTTTCACTAAATACGATAATCCGTTCATCTGGATGTTTCTTTCTTATCAAATCCACTGCTGCTGATAGCTTATTTGCCGCACAACTTAATACAGCCTTTCTTTTTCTGACATTTACAAACCATGCCTTAACCAATCCTTCCACATGTCCGCCTCTCGTCAATAGTAAAGACATTGATTTGGCATCATATTTCTTAACACGATGGGAAATATTGTTGATTTTAACCGAACAGCAATCGTATAATTTTTGTTCTTTATCATTTAGCTTTACTTTTAATGGAATAATTATCGGTCTTGATAATCTGTCTTCATCTACAGCATCTTTTATCGTATATTTTTTCACTGGTGGCAATATAGTCATGATAGTATTGTATATAGAATCTTTTTTATCTATAGCAGCAGTTAGTCCTAAGATAGCTTTGTTATGATCCTCTACAATGACATCAAATATTTTGCTAAATGTTTTTGCTGTATTGCTTATCAAGTGCATCTCATCAAATATTACCATGTCATACGTACGTACAAGATCAAGATTATTGATTACGCTATTGTATGTGCTTATTGTTATCTCTCGTATCTGTTTGCGTTCACCAAAGTAAACTCCTATGTGTTCTTCTGGTATACCATAATTTAGAAGTCTTTCTAAGTTGTGATTAATTAATACAATGCGAGGGACTAGATAGAGAATACTGAAATAAGAGGAGTAGCATTTTGCTGTAGTATTCGCAGCTTTCTTTGCACATTCAAAGGCGATTTCTGTTTTCCCAGTACCTACATTATAAATAATAGATCCTCTGAAGCCATTTGAAAGCCATGCATCAACAGCATCCAATTGATCTTTCTTAAGTTCAAGAGGAAATTTTAGATTTGAAATAGCTGCTCTAGTATACATAGAATGTGTCACTATTACCAATTAACAAGTTTCTACCTATTGATTCCTTGACAAATTCTAGGTATTAAAGATCTGTATTCATCAGTCGCTATGTTCAGAAGATTTTCGCTGTTCTTCTTATCTTTGATATTCCTGATTATTATTTCTGGCATTTGCTGTTGTTGACGGCATTGTTTCTTCTTCTTTTTCCTGCTGAACTCTTCAAACATTATTATCAATTCATTTCCATATAATTCAATATCTTTATAGTACCCATCTATATGTCCTGAATGGTTCGACAATATAGGGTTGAAAAATTCTTTATTTCTTTTTCTATTCATTCCATGTATTTTCATCACATAACCAGTATATAGAAAAAGCAATACTTAAGGGGAAGGGGGAGAGAGAGAGAGAGAGAGAGTAAATAAGGTGATTACATAAATCTGTCATGCTATTAGTTAATATTAAAATTGTCTCCAAAAATTTTCTTATTGTAATAAAGAGCTTAAAAAAATTATTATAGATATTGTTTCAACTAACAACTAACAACTAGCATATCTATTCTTTTTGCCCGCCGTCACTACTTGCTTCTTCTGTAAATGATACAAGAATTAAGAGATAAGGATTTGAAAGTAAGAAGTAGACTGCAGGTAATAGAAATTGCTGATGATATTTTTATAATATAAATAAAATAAGTTAAAAAGATAATATGAGTAGAAGATATAGACATTACAAGTCATTCAGTTTTATCTCTTTAGAAGTAATATTGAAATAGAGACTGACTAAAGTAAGAATGATAATCTATTCAAGTTCGGAAATCAATTTTACTGTTTACTTTTTTGCAGTAATCCTTCTTGTGCCATTCAGTTAATAGCGCTATGTAAGCGAAACTATAACCACAATAATAGATATGTCTGTCGCGGCTAGCAATAGATGTATAACACTACAGCTACACCCTTATTGGAGGAGTAATTTCCAATGAGAGATCTCTAAATTGGTGAGATGTCAACGAATAATAATCCATTGTTTGTCAAGTGTATAATAGATACAATTTTAGATATTTACTTACAGAGTTGTTGTCTCATGTTTCTCTCTATTATGCTTATCCAGTTCCTCTCTAGAGTTAAAAATCATATTACCACACACAGTGCATCTGTAAGGTTCATCGTTTGACATACCTAATATTTCTCAACATATAATTTATAACTTATATTCGTACTAATTTGAAGTTCTCAATTCAGATAGGATTTAAGGCATATCTGTTAAAAATATTGCAAAAGTCCGAGATTATATTAATGAATTACTTCTGTTATATTATGCTAACTGATAAAAGGGCAGTATAATTCCGTTACAAACACAAAATGGAAGAAAATATCTAATCTAAATAGGTTATTTATATATATGATATGTTTAGTTAACAATTAGAATATAATTATTGTGTTTCTCCGCACGGCAATACTTTCAGCTTTATTTATTTAAAGTTCAAATAATCCCCCTCCATGATATAAATTTGGATATAAATTACAAGTAGGTAACCATAGAAGAATAATACGTGAATCATATGGATCAGCGTAAATTTCTATAAACGCCAGAACATATCAAAAAGATAAACTCACAAAGACCTAGAAGAACAATATAAAAATATAAAGACAAACGAGATTGCTACATAATCACATTATAGGTCTTTCTTGGAAGGGATGGTGTGATGTATATAAACTAAATTCCCTAAAACTTAATTATATAGTCAAGACATTCTAATAGTATTACACACACAAAGATGTCTGCGGATAATAATAATAGTACTGCTACTACTACCACTACTAATAATATTAATAATATGAACTCCAACAGACTAAAGAGAATCCTAATTGTAGATGATGAACAAGATATAATCTCAGTCTTCAAGATGGTTTTAGAAATGAATGACTTTGAAGTTGATGCCTATAACGACCCTTTATTAGCATTATCTAATTTCAAACAAAATGCATATGACCTAGTAATATTAGACATTAGAATGCCAGATATGGATGGATTTGAATTATATAAAAAAATAAGGATGGTTGATGATAAAGTCAAGGTTTGCTTTATGACAGCATTTGATGATTATCGTCAAGAGTTTAAAAAATCATTTCCAATGCTTGATGAGATAAAATGCTTTATTAGAAAACCAAATGCAATAGAAGATCTGGTAAATCATGTAGCAACAATGGTTGAGAATAGCAATACTACAAGTATATAAGTAGCTCAGACAACAATCCAAGCCGGAACTTTATAGTTTCTCAGTACAGATATTCATTTTGAAAAGATAATTTCTTTAGATTACGACAAATACTGTTAAGAATGGTAGATGTATTCATAGATATTGTTGGCTCTTCGCTATTAGCCAGTACTATCTCCACCAGTAGTCGTCATTGTTTAAGATGCACCCGATATCTGACCGCGGATCTCTCCATTAGGATTTTGTTCTGTATGAATATTGACATATGTGCTTCCATTACCCATTGCAGTTGCTAGGTCGGATAATTGTTTGCCAGCCATCGGTCCTTCAAGTTTGTCAGCTGTAATTGAACCACTTTCTGATACTTCATTCATAGGAGAGTCATATTTGAACAATGTAACGACTATAGGTCCATTTTCGCCTTGTTGACCACTATGGAT